>JABSOH010000021.1 GCA_013216065.1 Alphaproteobacteria bacterium | reverse complement strand
AATGGATTGATCTGAATTCCCTAAGCAAAATCGGCGACACCTTAATTATAGCTGCCAAATTCATAGAAATTGACATAATTTGTAATGTCAGATTCGGGTGTGAGCAGGTACTGGTGTTGCTCAAACGCTGGTTGTTGCGCTAAAGGCGAGCCGATTTCGTCGTCGCTAGACTTGCTACAACACCAGCCGCAACAGAACTTTTGAGGAATTGCCGACGGTTAAGATTAAAGATATCCAGGAGTCACTTGCTGGTCGGGCAATTGCTACAGTTGCAAACGATGGATGAATATTTGCACGAAGTGCCCCACCCCATAGCTGCAGGTTACTCTAATTCTCGGAGTGGGAAGCGAGCCAAAATTGCATGAGCATTCTTAGCAGCGTGCGCAGCGGCCTTCGCCCTTGGTTGGCTCAGAAGAGGATTTGCGGAATTTCCTGATCCAATTGGTGCAATTGGCCTCGTGATTCATGACGATGTTTGCGGCCATGATACTCACAATTTCTTCGTCGTGCAGAAGGTGCATGATCGCCGAGGTCAACCCGTTCGCGATGGACATGACGAGGAAAGTTGCATTCCAAAGCTGCAATTTGACGCGCCGCAGATGGTGTTGACATGTAATTTGTCGCACAAGCACCGCACCAATGCCATGACGGAGGTTCCTGCCGAAGCCATTGCACCGCGAGGCTTGATGCCATAATCCTGAGCATGCGCAACGATCTTTTTTGCAACTTTAAAACGCTCATCCGGGTCTTCGGAGATTCCGGTTTCGTTGTTAGAGATTGCGATTACGGCACAATCGTATTTTTTGATCAACGGCAGAACGGCTTCGAGGCGTTCTTCTTCCCCGGTAACGGAGTTTACTAAAGGTCGTCCTTCGTATACCGCAAGACCAGATTCGAGTGCGGCAACGATTGAAGAGTCGATGGCCAGTGGAACATCGACTAGAGCCTGAACGCACTTGATTGATCCAGCGAGAATGGCTGGTTCATTAGCAAGCGGTATCCCCACATTAACGTCGAGTATGGTTGCGCCAGCGGCAACCTGAGCTAGAGCCACACGTTCGACCCGGGGAAAGTCTCCAGCTTTCATCTCTTCAGCGAGGATTTTCGCCCAGTAGGATTTATACGCATCGCCGACGATAGTGAAGGGTTGATCAACGCCGATCACCCACTCTTTTGTCGCTGAGGAAACAACAGTACGCATGGAAAATCCTACTCCCCTTACTTCGTGAAAGACCAAACAATAATCATGGTGTGGGAGAAATATCCAAAACCATCTGCTAGCAACCACGGACTCATATAACTTTAAGAAAAATGTCCAAGTATCTCACCTCCCACGTACTTTTTGGAAATATGCAAGCCTTTTTTCAATCTCGCGTTCAAACCCGCGCTGCCGTGGGGTGTAGAGAGTAGTGGTGTCCGGAATTTTATTTGGGAAGAACGCCTGTCCTGAAACGCCATTCTCAAGATCGTGTTCATACACATACTCCGCCCCAAAGCCTTCGGACTTCATGAATTTGTTGGCGGGATTAATGATGTTTTTAGGTGGAGCAAGGCTGCCATGCTCGCGCACCATAGACTGCGCATGTTTTTCTGCGATGTAGACTGCATTGGATTTGGGCGCGGTGGCCATGCGAATAACTGCTTGGGCGAGTGCAATTTCTCCTTCCGGGGAACCCAATCGCTCATAGGTTTGCCATGCTGTCATCACTTCTTGCGCCACGGCAGGGTCGGCAAGACCAATGTCTTCATAGGTAAAACGCAATAATCTCCGCGCGATGTAGTTGCCATCTTCCCCTCCAGCCAGCATACGCGCCAGCCAATATAGTGCTGCCTGAGTATGCGAGCCACGTAAGGATTTGTGTAATGCACTGGTCAGATTGTAGTGTTCATCCTGGGTTTTGTCGTAGCGTAATTGATTCTGCCCGAGGAGATTCAGGATCTAAGGGCTGATCCAGGGGAAATTGCAACAGTACCTCAGCCATATTCAACAATTGCCGACCATCTCCATCGGCTTGTAAAAGCAGTTGATCCTTTGCCTCTGGGGTGAGTTTTAGTGTGCGCTTAGTAACGGTTTGCGCCCTCTCGAGTAAGAGACTTCCAATGTCGAGATATCTAAACGCTCTAAAGTGAAGACCTGCACCCGAGACAACAAAACTGCATTGATCGAAAAACCAGGATTTTCGGTGGTGGCCGCAATAAAAATCACCGTTCCATCCTCGATCACTGGCAAAAGAGCGTCCTGTTGGGCCCGATTAAAGCGATGAATTTCATCGACAAATAACAGAGTTTTCTGCCCTGTCTCACGGCGTTCTCTGGCGGCTGCAAATTCTTTGCGCATTTGTACTACGCCGGAAAACACTGCCGAAAGTGCGGTAAAATGGCACTGAATTTGATTGGCGATCAAGCGTGCAATAGTGGTCTTGCCAGTCCCCGGCGGTCCCCAAAACAAAACCGAAGGCAAATGCTGTGCTGTAAGCAAACGGCTCAATCGGCCCTCTGCACCAATGAGTTGGGGTTGACCTAGCACTTCGTCCAAGGTTTGGGGACGCAGAATATCTGCAAGCGGACGGTGTTGGTGGTTAGCAAAGAGGTTTTGCGTCATTCAGGCTCCTCAACGCAATTGCCAGCCTACGGTTTCTCCCTTGCGGGTGACCTCAATCAACCACTGTTCAGGGGACGAGGTGTCTATGAACCCAACGAGCATTGCAACATCGCTCACGGGTTCCTTGTTGAGTCGCCGCAAAATATCGCCTGACTCGAAACCAAGACGCTGTGCGAGAGAGTTGCCATACACCTCCTGTATCAAAACCCCGCGCTCACCAAGCGGCAGCCCGTAGTATTCGGTGATGAATGGTGAAATATTGACAACCACTGCCCCAGACAAAATATTGCGCCCTTTGATGACACGACGATCCAGCGGCGGATCATCCGGTGGAAAGAGTATTGGAAAACGCACATCACGCTCAGAATCACCATACAGAGTAAAACGAATTTCAGGTGTATTTTCAGGAATGAGCGTTGCAATAAAAAACCTTAAGTTACTGGGGTTCTCAATTGGGTTGCCATCTGCGGCAACGATCAAGTCCCCACTTTGCAAACCCGCTTCATCTGCCGGGCTTCCTGACAATATCGTTCCAACCAGCACGCCATGCGGGCGGCTTAGCCCCAAGGCTTCTGCGGTTGCTGCATCAACGGGCTCAGGAGTAAAACCCAACCAGGCGCGATTAAGGGGTATGTCGTTCTTGGCCGTGTATACCACGGGTCTGATCAAATTCACTGGAATGGCAAAACCGAGACCGCTCGATGATCCAGTTGGACTGATGATTGCAGTGTTGATGCCGAGCAGTTCGCCCCGAGTATTGATTAAAGCACCACCGGAGTTGCCGGGGTTAATAGCAGCATCGGTTTGGATAAAAGACTGGTAGAGATTGTCGTTTACCTGAGTGCGCGCAAGGCCAGAGATGATTCCACTGGTGACTGTCTGCGCAACTCCGAAGGGATTCCCAATCGCGAGTACCAAATCCCCTACCCGTGCTTTGTAGACATCTCCGAAGATTAGGCTTGGCAATGTCCCTGAAAAATTCAATAAGCGGATCACAGCAAGATCGGTTTTGTCATCTTCAAGCACGATCTCAGCCTGATACTCGCGATGGTCATGGGTGACGACCACGATGTCTTCAGCACCCTTTAAAACGTGCAAATTGCTGATGATCAATCCGGAGGAATCCACCACCACCCCTGAGCCCAACGAGTTTTCTTTGCGTTCAGTTTGGAGGCCGAATCCTTGGAAGAAATGCTGAAAAAACGGATCATTAAATAGGGGGACGCTACGCTTTGTTCGGCGTTTCGCATAAATATTCACCACCGAGGGACTGCTAGCCTCAACAACATCCGCGAAGGATAATGTGATCTGCATCGTATCCTTTGGCACGACACGCACGGTATTTTGATCCTGAGCAGAAGCAGGGTCTGCTGCGCTTAGGACAAATATCAGGCCGCATAGCAGTATACTGAACTTAGAAAGCATCAACTTTACCCCGTTTTACATCTGCGCCCAAAGCCAGTAATTTCGTGGTGATATCTTCGTATCCCCGATCAAGGTGATAGAGACGTTGCACCAAAGTCACACCCTCAGCAACGAGACCCAACATGATTAGGCAAAACGAAGCGCGCAAGTCCGTGGCCATCACTGCTGCACCGCCTAAATGCGTTCGTTCGTCTGCTGGTGTTGCATTGATAATGGCACAGTCGCCTTCAAGTTGGATGTCTGCACCCATGCGCTGCAATTCAGGTACGTGCATAAAGCGATTTTCAAAAATTTTTTCACAAATTGTGCTGCGACCATCCGCCAAACTCAACAAAACCATAAGTTGTGCCTGTAGATCGGTCGGGAAACCCGGATATGGTGCCGTCACGACATCAATGGGGCATAAAGTAGCCGCACGCACTTCGACACCATCAGGGTATTGCGTCATTTCAACTCCTGCATGAGTCAGGACTTCCCGCGCCTGTCCTAAATGCTCAAGATTCATGCCACCGAGAAAGGCTTGCCCACCGCTTGCTGCCACCATCATGGCATAGCTCCCGCTCTGAATGCGATCGACCTCGATAGCATAAGTCGCCTCATGAAGTTGCTGAACACCGTGTATTTCAATGCGCGTCGAGCCGGCGCCACGCACATCTGCTCCCATGGAATTCAGACAATCCGCCAACTGTGCAATTTCTGGCTCACGAGCTGACCGGGTAATACACGTGACCCCATCAGCGAGCACCGCGGCCATCATCAGGTTCTGTGTTGCGCCCACCGAAGCAAACTCCAACTCAATTTCCGCGCCCTGTAAACGCCTTCCCGGAACCACAGCCGAAATATAGCCTTGCTCCAGAGAAATCTCAGCACCCATCTGCCTGAAACCTTTGAGATGCAAATCTATCGGGCGAGTCCCTATTGCACAACCGCCAGGAAGTGAGACTCGTGCTTTCCCAAAACGCCCCAACAGCGGCCCCAGCACCAGAATACTCGTGCGCATTTTACGCACAATATCGTAAGGGGCATCTTCAGTCGTTATCGTCGCCGTATTCAACAGTAACTGCTTGCCTTCAACCTGAAGCGTACAGCCCAAATGGCGCACAAGGTGCAGCATACTACTGACATCGCTCAATTTCGGCACATTCCTCAGCAACAAAGTCTCTGGACACAACAACGAGACCGCAAGTATCGGCAAAGTCGCGTTTTTCGAGCCACCTATCTCGATTTGACCGCGCAGTGCTCGTCCACCCACAATCTTCAGGCTTTCCATCCCGATCCCTTGCCCAATCTGCAACCAAGATTGAAGGGAAATATCTGCTTCTGGCATAGATTAAAGTATCCTTGGTGGAGTTACGTCAATCTGACCCATATATTTACCTTTACGGTCTTTGTACGAGACATCGGGCGGTGATTCACCACGGAAGAACAGGAACTGACAAGCACCCTCGTGAGCGTAAATCTTAGCAGGTAGCGGTGTGGTATTGGAAAATTCCAACGTCACATGCCCTTCCCACTCGGGTTCCAACGGTGTGACATTGACGATGATCCCGCAACGAGCATAGGTCGACTTTCCAAGACAAATCACCAAGACATTGCGTGGAATTTTGAAATACTCTACCGTGCGCGCAAGAACAAAAGAGTTCGGTGGGATAATACAGCAATCGGTTTTACGCTTGACGAAAGCGGTGTTGGAGAATGCCTTGGGATCAACCACTGCACTATCGACATTCGTGAAGATCATGAATTCATCTGAAACTCTGGCATCGTACCCATAAGAAGATGCTCCGTAGGAAATCACTCCCTTGCCCTGTTGGCCGTCGGCATAAGGTGTGATCATGCCTTTTTCAGCCTGTTCTCTGATCCAGCTATCCGGTAAGATTGTCATCAAAAGCCTTTCTGAAAATGTGGGAAACCAGTACATCTTCCCAATCGAACAATTGAGCATACTATAGCCAACCAACGTGACACCTTCAACGATTGATCATGCTTCAGGACAGTCTGTTTCCCGAAAAATCCGCTAGCGACAGGTCTTCGCCGATGATGGAGCAGTACCTTGCGATAAAGCGCCAGTATCCTGAAACTTTGCTGTTTTATCGGATGGGCGATTTTTATGAGATGTTCTTCGAGGACGCAATCGAAGCAGCCGGAATTTTGGATATCGTCCTAACCCAGCGCGGTAAGCATTCAGAAAAGCCGATTCCGATGTGCGGAGTTCCAGTACATAATGCCGAAATGTACCTACGTCGTTTGATTGCAAGTGGGCGGCAGGTGACGATTTGCGAGCAAATCGAAAGCCCGGAAGAAGCGAAACAGCGTGGCGGCAGCAAAGCTTTAGTCAAACGTCGCGCGGTGCGGATGGTGACGGCGGGGACTTTACTTGAGGATGAACTGCTCGATGCGGATCGTGCCAACCGCCTCGCGTGTTTCGCGAGTATTCGTGACGATTGGGCATTGGCTTGGCTTGAGCTTGCTAGTGGCGTGTTTCATACTCAAAGCGTTAACGCTGAAAATCTCGCGACTCTGTTTGCGGAAATTGAACCCAATGAAGTGCTGATCGAAGACACACTGCCTCATGATGTTCGCGCGTTGATCAAACGGGCGTTATCTCATGAAAGTACACAAATCAGCGCCTTGCCCCGCAGCAATTTTCAACAAACGCGTTGTGCTGATTTGCTCAGTTCAGCACTCGAAGGCGTACGGTATACCGCTTTACTCGAAGTGGAAACGGTAGCTGCTGGGGTAGTTGTGGGGTATGTACAACGTACACAAATAGGCAAATTACCCAAAATATCGCCACCAAAAAGCAGAATATCATCAAAAAACTTAATTATTGATGCCGCAACACGACGTAACCTTGAACTTGCCCGAACACTCAAAGGCGAAAAAAAAGGTGCATTACTTGGTCATCTCGATCGCTGTGTCACCGCAAGCGGCAAGCGGCTTTTTGCTTCGATGTTGTTGTCGCCTTTGGCAGAGCGTATCACCATTGAGGAACGTTTAGATCGTGTTTCAGCACTATGCGAACAGCGCGAAGCACGCGAGACTTTGCGCCAAGAATTGCATAATCTGTCTGATATTTATCGCTCATTATCACGATTGCAGCTTGGGCATGATACACCAAAAGACCTTAAAGCAATTCAAGTTGCTTTACAAAAAATTTCAAAAATTCAACGAATTATCCAAAACTCAACTCTGAAGGCACCTATTAAAGAACCCTGGTCAAGCCTCTTTTTGCCCGATACACTCATGACGACTCTAGAGCGTGCGTTGGCAGAAGAAATGCCTAGAAAACTTGCAGATGGGGGGGTCGTTCAGGCCAAGTACGACGATACCCTTGATCATCATCGCGGTTTACGGGACGATGCTCGGCGTTTAATGATGGGCCTGCAAATGCAGCTTCAGAAAGAGACAGGGGTTCAAAATCTGAAGATCAAGTTCAACAACATGCTGGGTTACTTTGTCGAAGTACCAGATCGAGTTGCAGATAAACTAAATGCCAAGGTTTTCATTCACCGTCAAAGCATCAAGAGCGCAACACGGTTCACCACTACAGAGCTTATCGATCTTGCGCGTGACATTCATCAGGCTGCCGCTGACGCTCAGGCTCGTGAAGAAAAACTGTACGTTGAATTGGTCAAAGAAATCCTTAAACATCATGGTGTTTTAAAAGTTATAGCAGATTTAACCGCCAAGCTCGACGTCGCCGCAAGTTTGGCACAACTCGCTGTTGAAGAACAATATATCCGCCCAAATCTCTACGATGACACCCGTTTTCGCATTGTCGCGGGGCGCCACCCGGTGGTCGAGAAAAGCCTCAGCGGTGAATCGTTTATGGCAAATAACTGCACGTTAGAGGAAGTGCAACGTTTGTGGTTACTCAGTGGACCGAACATGGCAGGTAAGAGTACATTCTTGCGCCAGAACGCCCTGATCGTGATTATGGCGCAGATGGGCAGTTTCGTACCCGCCACTGAAGCAGATATCGGCATCGTCGATCAACTGTTTTCGCGCGTGGGGGCGGCAGATGATCTTGCACGCGGGCATTCGACGTTCATGGTCGAGATGATCGAATGCGCGGCAATTTTAAAGCGTGCGACGGCGCGTAGCTTCGTGATCCTCGATGAGATCGGACGCGGGACGGCAACCTATGATGGTTTATCGATTGCGTGGGCCTGCGTAGAATATCTGCACGATACTAACCGTTGCCGAGCGTTGTTTGCCACGCACTATCATGAATTGTCGGAGGCTCTTGAAGAGAAACTTGCCCACCTCGCGAGCTTTCATCTGAAGGTAAAAGAATGGCAGGGAGAGATTATCTTCCTGCATGAAATAGAACAGGGACGGGCGGCAGGTTCGTACGGGGTACACGTGGCAAAGCTTGCTGGATTGCCGCATACCGTCACGCAGCGTGCACAGACTTTGCTGACGGGTCTTGAGCAACAGGCACCAGACCTTGATCTCAACCCGCCCGAGACTCCAGAGCAACCTGGCTTTTCGCCGCAACAACAGTCGGTGCTTGGGCAACTACAAGCCGTCGATGCCGATAGTCTCAGTGCACGTGATGCCCTTGATCTGCTGTATGATTTTAAGCGACAATTGACTGAAGAAAAATGACTGAGCCGGATGTACTTTTTGCAAAACATGGTCGGGCTGGGCGTATCACGTTGAATCGTCCAAAGGCAGTGAACGCGCTGTCGATTGCCATAATACAGTCGATGCACGAACAATTGTGCCGATGGCGCAACGACGATACAGTTCAGTTGATTGTTTTGCACAAAGTTGAGGGGAAAGCGTTTTGTGTCGGCGGGCGATATTCGCGAGATATTCGATTTCGGTATCGATAGCACGCTTGAGCAAAAATCATCCTTGCTCAAGGTTGAATACGCGCTTGACTATCTGATTGGAAGCTATCCCCCAAGCCGGTTTTAACGCTGCTCAATGGCATAACCTTTGGCGGTGGTGCTGGAATTTCTTTGCATACGCCGTTTGCTGTCGTGACCGAGAATACGCTGTTCGCCATGCCCGAGGTCAAGATTGGCTTGAGCCCCGATGCCGGAGTTGACCGCCTTCTTGCCGGACTCGATCGTTATTGCGGGATCTATATCGGGATGACCGGGATACGCTTATCGGCAGCAGATATGCTCGAGTTGGGTTTGGTGCAGCATGACATTGCCGCTAAAGCAATCTCTACTCTACTCGAACAACTTGTTACGCTGGAGAACATCACGCCGGAATGCTTAGAATGTTTACCGAAAAATATGCCGCACGCAAAGTCGCCGCCAAGCCAGTTCACACCAGAAATTCTCGATTGGATTGCCGAAGCATTCTGCTCCGACTCTACAGCCAAGATTATCTCACAGGTCAGCGATGATGCAAAAAAGTCAAACTCCATCGCAAACTTTGCCAAAACAGCAGATGAATCCATGCAAGCAGGCAGCCCGATATCGTTATGCCTGACCCATAGGTTACTACGACTCGAGCCGCAAAAACTAGAAGCGACTTTGCAGCGCAATTTCATCATCGGACAGAACTGCTTTCAACACGGCGATTTTTACGAAGGGGTTCGCGCTTTACTGATTGATAAAGATAACGCTCCCAACTGGCGTTACGAGTCGCTTTCTGAGATTGAAAACCAAATTTACGACAAATTCCTCACTCCGATTCTACCACTGCTGGAATTGGATATCACTGTATCGTAACTTGAAGACAGCGTGCTTTCCGTCTATAAGAATGCTCCTACTGGCTAATCGGAAGGAAGCTTGCGAGATGGATAAAAAAGACACTGGTGAATTCGTCACCATGCATGATCCGCGGAGCGGAAAAGAATTTCGCTTTCCCATTATTGACGGTTCTGTCGGCCCTTCAGTGATCGATATCCGCAAGTTTTACGCCGAGACAGGGTACTTTACCTATGATCCAGGCTTTACCTCAACAGCCTCTTGTGACTCGTGCCTGACCTATATCGACGGCGATAAAGGTGTTTTGATGCATCGGGGCTATAGGATCGAAGACCTTGCCCAAAACGCCAATTACCTTGAAGTCTGTTATCTGTTGCTACACGGCGAACTGCCCAATCAGCAAGAATACGATGAATTTGCGTACGACATCACCCACCACACCATGCTGCACGACCAAATTCAGTACTTCTTCCGAGGTTTCCGACGCGATGCACACCCTATGGCGATTATGGTGGGTGCCGTTGGTGCACTCTCGGCGTTTTATCACGATGTCACCGACATTAACGACGAACGCCAGCGCATGATTGCCAGCTACCGTCTTGTTGCCAAAATGCCAACCCTTGCGGCGATGGCGTATAAGTACTCAATCGGGCAACCGTTCATGTATGCCGATAATTCTTTGAGCTATGCAGCAAACTTCCTCAAGATGACCTTCGCCACGCCTACCGAGGAATTTTCGGTATCCGATAGCGTTGTTAAGGTGATGGATCAAATTTTCATCCTACACGCTGACCACGAACAAAACGCTTCAACCTCAACCGTGCGCCTTGCAGGATCATCAATGGCGAATCCGTTTGCCTGTATCTCGGCGGGGATTTCTTCGTTGTGGGGGCCTGCGCATGGTGGCGCTAATGAAGCTGTGTTGGATATGCTGGAACAAATCGGCACCAAGGATCGTGTTGGTAAATTTATCAAACGCGCTAAGGATAAGAACGATCCCTTCCGTTTGATGGGCTTTGGCCACCGGGTGTACAAAAATTATGACCCGCGCGCTGGTATACTCAGGGCTTCGGTACACAACGTCCTGGACGAGTTGGGGGTCACAGCCGAGCCGTTGCTTGATCTTGCCCTGGAGCTTGAACGAATTGCACTAAAAGATGAATATTTTATCGAACGCAAACTGTTCCCGAACGTCGATTTCTATTCCGGGATCATCCTGAAAGCCATGGGCTTCCCAACCAGCATGTTTACCGTGTTGTTTGCACTATCGCGCACCGTTGGTTGGATTTCACAGTGGAAAGAAATGCACGAAGACCCACGGAACCGCATTGGTCGCCCACGGCAATTGTTTCTCGGTGAAGACAAGCGTAGTTTCAAACCGATGGATCAGCGCTAGGATTGTGTTGATCTGATCAACCCACCGAGGTCTTTGCTTAAAGTGCTGGCAAAGTCGTCTTGAGGACTACTCAATTGCACCTGAATATCGTGCATCGCTTCGAGTTGCCGCTGATGTTCGGGGCTTTCTGAATCGAGCAATTGCAGTACTTGCTCGGTAATACGGTCATGGTCTATGGCACTCTGCAAGTATTCCGGGATTACCTCGCGACCCATCAAAATATTACTGAGTGCGCCGTGCCGGATCGTAAACCGAAACAGGTTTTTCAGGAAAAAATCTATCGGCTTAAAGCGATACAGTGCAATATGCGGACATTGCCGCAAACTGAGTTCCAATTCCACCGTGCCCATACAGCAAATTGCAGCATGGCTGTAGCGCATGGCCGCAAAGCGCCACGCTGGCTCGCAAATCACATAGACGGGATTTGTGGACTCTTCAAACCAGCCTGCAAGCGTTTCACAGTGGCACTCTAAGGTCGGCAATAGCCAAGTGATGCCTTGGGGCACTCGCGATTCGATGCAGCGTTTCAGGATCAAAAAATCCTCTTTTAGACGTTTCAATTCACCATTTCTGCTACCCGGCAACAAAGAGATTACTTTGTTATCACCAAATTTCGCCGCAAAATCCTGCGCCGAAAGAGTTTCCTGCGCTGCCATGATCACCGAGGGATGACCAACATAAAGTGCATGTACCGATAACCCAGCGTACCACTGAGGTTCAAACGGTAAAATGCAATACATTGCGTCGAACGCTTGTGCGAAACGACGCGCACGCCCTGCCCGCCATGCCCATACCGAGGGTGAGACTAATTGCGCGCGTGGGCAATGATGGGCGCACAGTTTTTCCATCAGACGAATATGAAAATCCGGCGCATCAATGGTCACGATAGCATCAGGTGCAAGCTGATCGATCCGAGCAGCAAATTGCTTTATCAAACGCAGCA
This sequence comes from Alphaproteobacteria bacterium, assembly GCA_013216065.1. Lineage (GTDB taxonomy): Bacteria > Pseudomonadota > Alphaproteobacteria > JABSOH01 > JABSOH01 > JABSOH01. The sequence continues at coordinate 6,338 of JABSOH010000021.1, read as the reverse complement.
ACTTCGGCGCTGCGCGGAGTACCGCGCCGATCCCCATGATATTCAACGATTCTAAGGTGACCCAGCTTTCTACTCCTTCGGCCTGCATCAGTGGCCCCGCTATGCCAAAAAAACGACAATCAGCACCAAATTCTCGCCGTAAGGCTTGCACCACCAGCACTCCTATCGCATCACCAGAAGATTCGAAGCAGGAAACAAAAAACACTCGCGACATCACGACCCCTCAGGGTAGCGCACTGCACTCAGAAACAAGCCCAAACAGTCAGCCAGAGCAACCACCGCTGGCTCATCGACAATGACCATATCTTCGGCACTAATCGCCAGACCTGCATAGCCAGCTTGATGGATTGCCTGGATAGTTGCAGTGCCAATCGTTGGCAGGTCTATTCGATTATCCTGCTGAAATTTAGGCATTTTTACAATTACTCCAGCACGATCCCGCTGTTTGAACTGTTTGGTTCGCACAATCAGTGCATCAGTGCCTTCTATCGCTTCGACACCAAGAATGACCCCACCTTCTACAGCTATCGCCTGACCAAAATCAGCTTGTGACATCGCCTTAAGTGCAAGCAGGCCACGATGGATGTCGTCGTTTTCAGCCTCCTTTGGCACGTACTGGCCTAAAGAGCTGCATGACCGTCCGCATTGATTCAGTATATTCTGCGGACTTAAGATATCGACACCAAAATCTTGTTGAAAAATCTCCAGCATTCGCTGCATGACCGCATCATCTCCAAGCTTGCCGAGTCCGAGCTTAGGCAGATAACGCAATAGCAGCATGTCCGGACGCAAGGTTAAGATGTTTGGACGATCGATCTTGCCGGCAAATACCACCGAGCGAATTTGCCAATCCTTGAAATAACGCTGAAACTGTCCCCACTTATCAATCGGTAAAACTGCGTCAACCGGAAAATTTTGGGTTTCACCCCAACCGTACAAAGCAATAACTCGGAAAGCCGCTCCCTGTCGTTTCAATGCCGCAATGATCTCAAGCGGTAAACCGCCCCTTCCTGCGATTAGGCATATCGGCGCGGCTTGCTGGAGTGTCTGCGCTATCATTTTGCCGGTGGCATCAAAAGTGCCTGACGGGATTTGGCCTGCGCAAAATCCAGCACTACCTTTGCCTCCGGCGATGAGGTCTCTTGCAAAAGCAATTCCGACAGGCGTTGCTCGAAATTGCCATGCACTGTATCATAGAGATGGTCAAGAATTTGTTGAACCTCTTTAATCGCCGAATTTTCCATCCCTGAGCGTCGCATCCCGACCAGATTTTGTCCAATACATTCATTGTTTTGATCGATGAGGCTATAGGGTAGCACATCGCGATTCACAATCGCCGATAGCCCAATATAGGACATGTCCCCGATGCGCACGAATTGATGAATTCCGGCTAGTGAAGCTATCCGCACCCCCGACCCTATGGTCACATGTCCGGCCGCTCCAGCACACATTCCGATCACAACATCATCTCCAACTTGACCATCGTGCGCGATGTGGGCGTTGATCATCAGCAAATTGTTGTCGCCTAATCGCGTTTCCATGCCACCGCCCTCGGTGCCAAACTCGATCGAGGCACTTTCGCGGATTCTATTCCCTTCACCCAAAACCAGGCACCCCGGTTCGCCTTTAAACTTTAAATCTTGCGGCGTCACCCCAACCTTGGCATGTGCGTAGACTTGTGTATCCGCACCAATCGTCGTATGTCCCTCAATCAGAGCATAATGTCCGACCGAAACATTTTTGTGCAAGCGCACATCTGTCCCGATATACGCAAAAGCCCCAACCTTAACGCCAGAATCTAACTCCGCGCCGCGCTCGATAATGGCAGTTGAGTGAATTAGTGTGCTCATCAATGTGTATTGGGCACAACCATGGCCGTAATCACGGCTTCAACGATTAACTGATCATCAACACAAATCGTACCGTAGCCACGCCAGAATCGTTTCTTCAGCGATTCCTTACGCACGGTAATCTCCAAAACGTCACCCGGAACCGCTTGCTTGCGAAATTTCGCCTTATCAAACCCGGTCACCATCGAAGTGCACTCTTTTGCGCTCTCATCCCCAAGAGAGTGATGGGCCAGAATAACACCGGTTTGCGCCATGGCCTCAAGCATCAATACGCCGGGCATGACCGGAAGATTCGGGAAATGGCCCTGAAAAAAAAGCTCGTTCATCGTCAGACACTTTTGTGCCACCACGTAATCGTTTGGCACCACTTCAAGAATGCGATCAATCAGCAAGAAAGGATAGCGATGTGGAATGATTTTTTGGATTTCCTGAATATTCAATTCCATAAGACCTTGCCTTTATCGTATTTTTTTTCGCTTGGTGCGCTGCACCAATTTGTGTAACTCGTGCGCTCGTGCACCAAACTCTCGATACGGCATCGCCGGGACCCCAAACATCATCGCACCTTCAGCCACATCCTTGGTGATGGCAGAATGCGCCATGATTTTCGCACCATCGCCGATAGTGGTAAAGCCCTTAACACCTGATTTTCCGGCAATTTGAACTCCGCGACCAATAATCGCACTGCCAGCAATGGCACAAAGCCCCACGATCACCGTCCTCGCACCAATCTCTACATTGTGACCAATTTTGCACAAACTTTCGATTTGTACTTGGTCTCCAATAACCGTATCACCCAATGCTCCACGATCAATACTACAACCTGAGGATAGATGCACTCCCCGTCCGATACGCAACAAGCCCACCTGTGCCACTGATACGTATCCTTTCGCGGTATGCTCAAAAGCAAAGCCAGCACAGCCGATCGCATTATGATCGTCGCACCAAAATTCGTCGCCGATCCTAGCATAACGAATGGTATTATGCCGTCCAATTCGACAATCTCTGCCGAGTTGAACGTATTGACCAATTACAGTATAATCGCCGATCTGCGTACCTGTGCTGATTTGGGCGTTGGCACCAACCACCACACCACGACCAAGACGAACACCAGCAGCGATTTTTGCACTGGGATCGATAGTATCAGCACTGGAATCTTCGGTAACGGTATCAAAGGCCTGTGGATACAAGGTTTGCAGAATGTTGGCAAAGCTGATCCGAGGCTGATCCGAAATAATCGCAAAACAATCTGACGGTACAGCCTCAGCTATCCGTGCAGGCACAATGACTGCTGACAAAGTCGTATTATGCAAAGTATTGAGGTATCGACTTTCCTTGATGAAGCCGATACTGCCCGTTGGGGCATGATAATCATTAAGTTCAGCAGCGTTAGATATAGGATGTTTAAGATGGCCTTTCGTCTCCACCACACAAGAGACTGCGCGCAGGCTACCAGCATCCAAAGACGAATGCGGTGGATAAAATCTGGGATCAGCCATTACTCAAGAATTATCATGGGATAGCTACTGTTCAAACGTTTGATCACTTCAGCAGTGATATCAAGACGAGCCGTATAAAACATCACCGCAAAATTTTCTGCACCGACCTCTAGAATGAGATCAAGTGTAAGTTCTTTTGCAAGAACTTCAATAATTTCAGCAATTTTGACACGCAAATTTTGATTGGCTAATGTAGATTGCTGATCAAGAGTAGCGTTCACCTGTCCGGCAGTGTTTTGCAACTCGGCCAATTTTTGGTTGATCTCTGCATCCCGGGTTTGCTGTTGATCCTGCGAAAGCAAAGGCCGCTGCTTTTCGTACTCTTGCACTTCCGCTTGCAAGGCTTTTTCCCGCTCTAAGATAGAGTCGCGGTTACGCTTAAATTGCTCCTGCAAAATCGCCAACTTCTTTTGCCAAGCTGAAGAATTTTGCTCAATCGCCGTAACATTCACCATCGCTATTCGCGGATCATCATGCGCATACGTTACGTTCGTCAAAAACAACGCGCTTAACACAAGCAAAATCAGCAAAATCAGATTTTTCTTTGAGTGCATCCTTGCCCCCATCAAGAGTCGTTAAAGAAATAATATTTAGAAATTCGTGCCTAGGCTGATCACAAGACTTTCGGTTTTGTCCCAGCTTTCTTTCTTGAGAGGTCGCGCAAACAGGATGCTGATCGGCACCTGTGAATCAAATTCGATCCCAAGCCCCAGTGAAGTGCGAAGACTGTTTGTCTCGTCGATCGCGATGCCCGTGATACCACTCAGGCCGTGATTTCGAACAAAACCAAAATCGCTAAAAGCCACGAGATTTACGCCAACGTGCTTTGGCAAACCAGAAGGGATTCTCAAATTTACCGAACCGCGAACTTTTTCTCGCCCCCCCAAGGACTCGGAAGTCGAGCGCACTCGTGGGCCGATCCCATTCGTACTGAAGCCGCGAATATCGGTTTCACCACCAGCAAAATAATTATCAACGATACGGACATCAGTGCCAGCAAGCGGAGTCACCCGCCCTGCAAAGCCATTGACGTTCAATGTGATGTCATCAGTAATTGGGATATACCAATTCGCCGAAAGTTCGGTTTGCAACATCTTGTAGTTACCGGCTACACCTGTCAAAGCGACGTTGCCGCCAACGCGGTAGCCTTTAGTTGGCTTGGTGGTAGAATTGCGTGTGTCGTAAAACAAGCCTTGGCTAACCGTGGTCTTGGTGATTTTCCCCGTCTGGTTTTGAACAACCAACGAGGCGGTTGCCTTCACATTGCTGATCTCGTTTTGCGATACCCTTAACCCTGTATTGTGATACCAATTTGGGAACAGTTCCTGACCAAAGGTCACCCCAGCGCCAACGCGATCAAAATTGTACAACCTTTTGCTCGATCCACCATCACTGACCTTGAACACGCTGAACCCGGCGCGCAAATCACGCTCCAAGAATCGCGGCTCGACAAAGGTGATGTCATAATTTCGTGTCTTCGTCCCAACAGCCACGGTCGCCGACAGTTTTTGACCGCGCCCGAGGAAGTTTTTCTCCGAGATACCAAATGTCGCAAAGGCACCAGTACTTGTGGACAATCCAATCCCGGCCGAGATTGAACCCGTGGACTTTTCTTCGATATGGACATCCAGAACCACATCGTTCGCATTTGTGCCTTGACGCTGCGTAATCTCAACGGTTTTGAAAAATCCTAAATTCATCAATTGACTCTCGGATTGCTCAATTTTTTCAAAACTGCTCGGATCACCCTCTGCAATGCTCAACTCGCGACGAATGACCTTGCCTAAGGTACGGACATTGCCATTAATGTTGATGGTCTCAATGTAGCGTTTTGGGCCGGGCTGCACGATAAAGGTGATGTCGATGGTTTGTGCGTCAGAATTTTTTTGCACCTGCGGTATGGCACGAACAAAAGGAACTCCCATGTCTTGGGCGGCGTTTTCTATATCCACCAGCGCCGTATGCACCAAGGTGTTGTTAAAGCGATCTTCGCTCTCAAAGGGTACTGCTAAGGTGAGCATTTCAACGTCAAGTTCTGGGATATCGCTCACCACGGAAATTTTGCCAAAATTAAAGGGCTTGCCCTCATCCATGGTGATCGTGATGTTGAAGCCTCTCTGGTCGGCATCGAGCTCGCCACTGGTTGAGAGTACTCGAAAATCCGCATAACCATGACGTAGGTAAAAATTGCGAATGTTTTCAGCATCGAAGGCAAGTTTATTAGGATCGTAGGTATCGCCGCCAAAAATAATGCTGAACAAATTATTGGTTTTGGTAAACATTTCTCCTCGTAACTCGCCATCTGTCGCAAAGCTATTTCCCACGAAATTGATCGATTCGACCAAGGTTTTGTCGCCTTCAGTAATCTCAAAAACGATGTCGACGCGATTTTGCGGACGTTTAATGATCACTGGCTTGATGACTGCAGCAAAACGGCCGGATTGACGGTAAGTGGCTTGAATTTTACGCACATCATCACCAATTTTACTGACTGAGTAGGCGCGGCGCGGCTGGCTGCTGATGGAGGCTTCAAGTATCTCATCCTTAAGAGCAGAGTTGCCCTCAAAAACGATACGGTGGATGACCGGTCTCTCGACCACAATGATACTCAAAATGCCTTCGTCGGAGATATCGGCACGGAAATCTTGAAATAATCCCGAACGGTACAAACGGCGCAGACTTGAGTTGATTGTCGAAGAGTCAACGGATTCGCCAATATTTAAGTCAAAAAATTCGAGAATTCGCCCCTCAGTAAGACGCTGGTTACCCTCAATTACAATTTCGCGCAATATCATGGGTTGCGTAATGGAGCTTTGGAAGTCACCTAAGTCCGCGCCAGAAGTCCTGTCAACGGGTTGCTGCGGTACGATTAATTGTGCAAGTCGCCCACCAATTCTCCCAACGGATTGATCAACCCATACCCCCGGCGCAAGCGCATACACGCCGATATCACTGGCTTGCGCATTCATCAATGCCACGCAAATCGTAG
>JABSOH010000205.1 GCA_013216065.1 Alphaproteobacteria bacterium | reverse complement strand
CGAGGGCATAGCGGTTGCGCTAAAAACAAAGTTCTGTGCGCGCCGCACTAGGGTTAATTCGTGAATTTCGAGCATTACTCTTGGTTATGTTGTTTGAGTTGCGCGCGGGCGATGATCATACTCATAATTTCGTTGGTGCCTGCGAGGATTTGATGCATCCGAATATCACGTAAGGTTTTTTTATGCTGTAGTCCTCAAGATAGCCGTAGCTGCTGGGGATTTGCAGGGCTTGGTTGGTGATGGTATAAGCGGCGGCGGTCACGAATAGTTTTGCCATGACGCAATGTTTTGACGCATCCACGGTCCCGTGATCGAGTTTTCAGGCTGCCTGATGGAGGAATACTCTTGTGGTGTGGAACTGGATTCGCATTCAGCGAATTTGAACTGGATTGCCTGAAAATCGTTCAACGTTTGCCCAAGGTTTTGCGATGCCCACTATAGTCAAGTGCGTTATGCAGTGCCTGCGCTTCTGTCTCGAGTGAACAGGCCGCGGCAATGTTCAAGCGTCCTCTGTCCAATCCCGTCATCGCGTAGTGAAAACCGTAGCCCTTGCTGCTGAGTAGATGATTTGTCGGCACGGTGCAATCGTCCATCTGCACCTGTGCAGTGGGTTGCGCCTTCCAACTCATCTTGTGCTCAGGTACTCCAAAGCTCAAATCTGGCGTATCATCAGGGACAGAGATAGTTGAGATTCCTTGAGAACCAGCTTCGCCAGTGCGGAACATCACCAGATACAGATCTGAATAACCACCGCTAGGGATAAAGGCTTTGTTGCCGTTTGGGCGGTATCCGGCTTTGGCGTGTAGGGCATCAGAATCCGACTCCGGTTCGGTGAGACAATAGGAGGTAATTGCTTGCATCGAAGGCAGACGCGATAACCGGCGCGGTCGAAACGTTGGACTTGCGTGGTATGCTACCATGCGTGCACATATTGTGGATCGAAATAGACGCGGCCACAGACGGGCAGGCCATGGCGACTGACACGGTATCAGGCCGCTCTTCTCTTCAGCGGCGTAAATCTCTCCCCTCGCAGCCCAGTTCTCCGGCCTGAGCAAGTACCTTGCGCGGGATGGTGCTGGTCTGTTCCCAAGTGTAGGTGTGGGGGGCAATCGCGGTCTGCGCGGATCCGCAGGCGGTGTCGAAAACAAAAGACTGTGCGTCGCTCAAGGCAAAATCCATAATCTCAATGTCTGTTTCAGTCGTTGTCCGTAAGGGCGTTTTCTTCGAGACAATCACGTGGCAGAGCAATGTGATGATGTAATATATATGTGCATAAGGCAGGTGAACTCCAGCCTCAAAGCGGATCGTTACCGCATTCAGATACACCGCCTCGATGATGTAAGCACGCCGGTTACGCAACCTCGTGAAGGCTGTCCCAGGCGTTTTGGAAAGGTTTCGTGGCCGATGACTTTTCGCTGCCTCAGGCAATTCAGCCAGCATCGGGTTGTAAATGGCCCGGGCGCGATGGTGTTTGCGCGAATCCCGAGACTCGTGAGGTCGCGCTGCGCTATCGGCAGAGTCATCCTCACCACGCCGCTTTTAGACGCAGTATAGGCAGCCTGTCCTTTTTGACCATCGAAAGCCTCGATTGAGGCTAAG
>JABSOH010000204.1 GCA_013216065.1 Alphaproteobacteria bacterium | reverse complement strand
TCAGAGTGTGCAGCATGAAGGAGACCTTACCCGTTTTATCCCTCAAGATACCACAGTCTGATCAAGGCGCGTTCAGCATCTTCCATGTAGGTGATATTTGCTGGTGGCATAGCGTGACTCGTGCCAGACTGCCGGAAGATTTTTCTCTGTAGGTCACGATGTTTTGTTTAGTTTCGAGTACCATGTCTTTTGGTGTGGCTCTGATCCCAGCTCGCATCGGCTTGCGCGTATGGCACTATCGAACACTGCCCAAGTACATATCGTACACGCTGTTGAAATGAATGTGCAGCATCGTCGAGCAATTTCTGTTGGGCGTCATTGTGCGCCGGGGTGGAGATGTTGAGTGCCGCGTAGGAAATTTTGTTTTCAGCAGGTTTTATTTTTGTCAGATCGGCAAGATCGACAACACTATAAAGATTGCAATAAATAATGCTGCTGTGATCACGCAAGTCCGCAAGTGGTTGCCTTTACAGGCGTGGCGGGTGTTGAAATAATGCCGGATCGAGACCCCCATCAAAGAACACGAGACTGGCGATAATCCAGCTATACTCGGTGGCAAAGGCCAACAGATAATGGTCCGAGAGCATCAGAAACAAGTATGGCAGGGTTAGATAACTGGACACCTCCATCAACCCTGTATTTTTGTGATGATTGAATTGATCTAATCGATTTGTGAGGATACAACTGAGAGGAATTCTGTAATTTTGATGGTGTTTTAGCGGTATTTTTCTGCCTCAAGACGGATATATCCTATAGTCTTCCTCGTTCGAGGAAGACTATGCGCTTCATGTTGTAAGCGATAGGGTGGGGGGCCCTTCCGCCTCGGCACGTTTGGAGACCTGCGGTACGGATATACAGCCCCATACGGCGATTTTGTTCCGCAAAGACATGCTTCGTGAGATATTGCCTTGCCTCTGAGTTTCTTGCGCTGAATGCGAGAAACCAACCCTTGCTGTGCAAGGAACACCTCGTTTGCCTATGATGGGGTACTGCCTAAACTTCTGAGGCTTATCTGGTGACGATCGTATCCCGCCATCATGTCTGGAAGACTCCGTCACGGCAAACGCACGAATAAAGCCAAAAAGACGATCATGTCGCAATATCTCTCCTGTTACCCTTGCTAAACTTCACCGTCCAACGGGCATCAACATCTTTCTGCGCCTCTTCATCAGGAGCGTTTGCCTTGTTTGATGTCTTGTTTCTCTCGATCCGTGGTGCGTTGCCGAGGAGTTGCAACAAGCGTCGCATCCACAATCTGCCCGCCACGGGCAGAATACCCCGTCCGGGCGAGCTGCATCTCGAAATACAGCACTCAGCGTATCGCTCGCTGTTAACCGCTTCCGAAACAGCCGGCGAATCAGACATCGCTTGATCCAACTGAAAGCCCGGAAAACGCAGCCAACCCAGACGGTCACTGGTCAAAAACTCCATCCGCTCATCACTCACATTGTGCCGGGCTGCAAAAACCAAAACCTGAACACCTCCGAAGACCTCGGTCAAGTCGCGTTTTTCTGATTCATATAGAACGTATTGAATTTCAGGGGGGCTTGATGATGCAATCCGGTTTTTTTGATGAACGTTTGGCAAAGATTTTCCAATCGGGCGATCCGTTGGAGGCTGTGGCACATGATTTTAAGATTTTTCGC
>JABSOH010000203.1 GCA_013216065.1 Alphaproteobacteria bacterium | reverse complement strand
CCGCTGTCGGCAGGCCAGCCTCCTGCTCCTTGATCGTATCAATAATTTGTGCCTCAGAAAATCGGCGCTTCGCATTCATCTACTCCTTCAGAGGTTGGGCAGACTCTACTTTAAAACGAGGAATTATACGGGGGCAAGTCACTGAGTGCAATAATACGTCGTCTCGTACCGTTCAGTCGGGTTTACAGCAAGCGCGATTGAAGCTTGAGTTCGAGGTCGACTCGAACACCGAGACTTTGAATTTTTGTTGGACATTTTAAATACTTAGCGAGGACTAAGGCAATTCGCGCACCATGCGAAAACCAGTAATTATATAACGAAAGTCCTGCATCCCCACCTTACGATCAGCACTGCGTAAGAATTCCGGATAGAGCGACCAAGAGCCGCCACGATAAACGTACAGTGGGCAATTTTCCGAAGTCCAGACGCTACCATCGTTGGGTATGCCGATGTAGTTATTATGCCAACAGTCAGCGACCCATTCTGCGACGTTGCCGTGGACATCGTACAGCCCAAAGGGGTTCGGTTCATAGGAGCCAACAGGGCTTGGGCCAGTTTTGTTGCAACGAGAATCGCCATAGTCAGCCTTGTTACAGGTGATTGTGCTACCCCACCAATAACGTGATGTTGAGCCTGCACGTGTTGCATATTCCCACTCGGTCTCGCTAGGTAAGCGATAGATGCCGCGGTCACTGTTGGGCTTACGGCGGTTCATCCATTCAGCAAAAGCGATCGCGTCTCTGTGCCCAACGTGGAGTACTGGATAGTTTGCTTTTTGCCCATAAACTGAGTTGGTGCGCAAAAAATCTTCGGTGTTTAGATGCCTGTTTTCTTGCAAAAAACGCATATACTGTCCGATGGTGACCTCATGTATGGCCATCTGAAAGCCTCGTTTGATGGTGACCTCGTGCTGTGGGGCTTCGTAGACACCGGCATCGCTATCGGGAAGATGATTCGGGGCGCACCCAGTTATCGCAGTGATCAAAGTATCAGACTGCGGGTGCTGATTTTTTTGGTTGATTGGATAGTGTTGGCAACTGCCCATGACGAATGTTCCTGGCGGGATCTCGACAAATTGCACGCCAAGAAAATTTTTGTAGGTGGGCTGAGGTGTTGCGGTGCTTTGTGCTTGAGCCGATTGCACGGCGATTCCAAAAAGCAGCAGGATCGAGACGAGCGGTAGGGTATGCAGCGCGCTACGAGGCATCATGAGAATACGTCGATTGTGATGACCGCAGGGAGATTGATAAAAATACAAAGGTTTACAGTCCAATGCGGTAGCATAGCAAGATAAGCGATGGATTTCTATCCTGAGTTTCCATACCAGATGTGTTTCGCAATGTGATTAATTGCGGCAAGGTGGTTTTTGGCGGTGCAAGTCTCAGAGCATTGTGCAGGATTTTGCTAATTGTTGGGGCGAGGGAGTCTAGCGTGAGTTGATGGGTGCTGAATTGACGGTAATAATTGATGTTTTTGGCAGTGTTTTCCAACGAAAAGCGAAATCCTTGCTCATACCCATCGGTGATCATGTTGCGTAGACGCTCGAGGGCTATGCTGACCGTCGGTTTTGGGTACTTTAATGAATATCTCGTGGTTGATCTGCTGTGCGAGACAAAATTTTGTAACAGCTTCAAGGTTTGCCCGTTGCCGACG
>JABSOH010000202.1 GCA_013216065.1 Alphaproteobacteria bacterium | reverse complement strand
CCCGTATTCTGGTGCGTAACGAGCCGATCTGCTTGCGCAGATCAGTGCGTTCTGCGTCCTGTCGAGCCATCGCTTCGCTAATGCCTTGAGATCATCCAGCCGTTCCAGGATCGGCTTCAGGTCGATGCCATAGGCCCACGCAATCACACCCGCTTCATTACGCTGGCCACAGCGACGATAATTTGCCGAGTCACGAAAGGCGATCAGACCAGCCTGCATCAGCTGCTTGTTGTTGTATTGCACCTGCCGCACCGATTTACCGAGCTTTTCGGCTGCCTTCTGCACTGACATCCAGCAAATACACAGATTACCGGATTGCCAGTCTATAGCCCTGGTGTAACTCAGCAATAGTTCATACTGGCTCAATGCCGAGTCACTGAGCCGTAAGACATGCGCAGTTCTGCGTAACAGCCGCAACGGCTCATAATGCTGCATTCCATCGGGCAGGGCATGATTTCGGGTATTGTTGTTTTGTTTGATGCGTTCGATGGTGGTGGATTGTTGCCGTATCTTTTTTATTTCACAGTTCATGATGGTCTCGCTTGTGCAACGAGGCTTTTTTTGAGCACAAGAAACCACCATGTCGAAATCGAGTCTTGACAACAGCGTGCGCAAAAAGTACAAATTAAGGTGCTTTGGTTTAGCTTGATTTTTTTTGCGTCGCTGGGTGCTTTTTTGCACTCGGCGCTTTTTTTATATCAAAAATTCACGCATGGTTTGCCTCTGTTCAAGCCTTGCCAGCAGTGAGAGTATATGATACTAAGGATTCAAGAGGGGCATAAAAAGCCTGCTGGCCATCACGAGCAAATGTGCATGTAATAGCTGTGCATATGAACGGAAGTCGTGCTTGTACGAAAGATTGGGCGCTTTAAACAGTTGCAGGCGCCTTTGCCCCTTCAACAGTGGGCCACAAACGGAACTATATCGATGACTTTTGCAATAGGTCTGAATTATAGACGATTGGTCGTTTGTTGTGTTTCACGCATCCTGATGTCTGGAAGATACGCCGTGAATCGGCGTCTGCCTTCAAATGCGTCAGAATTTTTTTACAGCTCATATTCATACGCCGCAGAGTGTGGCTTATACTCTGGACACTCTCACTCAAACGCCGAGTCGTCTCATAATTGATAGGCGTCAGGATCATCATGTGCCAAAGCGTCGTCCCTGATTTATTACGGTTCAGTTTAGGATCAGGCTCCTTAAGCCAGAGTGCCATGCAGGCGCTACGTCTATACAAAAATGAGATGCAATCTCAAATATCATCAGCCCAGTCTGTTCACAAACCGACAAAATTTTACGGTAAAAATATGATGAATAAGTGGACACTCCCAGATTAATGTAGTCACGAATTAAAAAATATGAGCTTCTTTGTCGAAGGAGTATCTCAAATGACACAATCATTATCCCATCGCTGACACGACAGATCAGACAATGTATGGTTTTGCTGGAACCGCACCTTCCGCGCCGCGTGGGCTGCTGGGGTGGCATAGCCAGAGATAATCGGCAGTTTATCAACGCAGTTTTCCGGATTATGCGCACTAGTGCGCAATGGCGAGACTTGCCGCCGGATTACGGGAACTGGAGCAACACGCACCGTCCGTCGTTTGGTGGGACAACGGAGTGTGGGAAAAGCTTTTAGAAATCCTGATTGACAAGCCTGATACGAATGGCTCATGATTGATGCATCCCATTGCAAGGTTCATCCT
>JABSOH010000201.1 GCA_013216065.1 Alphaproteobacteria bacterium | reverse complement strand
CCATGACGCATTTTATGCTCACCCGTGATGGCGTCATCAGAAAAAATGATCGGTTCATCGTTGATGTGCAGTTGGGTACGGATATACTTTTTGCAGGTCCTGACCTGAAAGCCAACTCAAAAATATTCCCATAATAAAATCAATGCTTTACTTGTCAATGTGTCCCACGCTAAAAGCCGCCGTGGGACACATTGGGGAACATACCATGAAAAAGAAATGCAGAACCTTCCTTCAAATTCTTGAGGTCATGCGAGATAAGAACTTCAAGGAAAGATATGGAACAATGTTCGGGCTGCCGTCATTTTGGATACGCCGAGAATTGAAAAATATTGGTACTACTACAAGCCAGTCAAACGTGTGCTATCACTTGAGAAGAATGGAGGAATACGGCATTCTTCAAACTGGCAAACATTATGGCTACTGGGAATACGACCCTGAACAGGACAAGCACCTAGGCTACCCGCAATCTTCGTAATGGCTGGACATACACTTTCGCGCCAACTCTTGCGCCTCATAAACTTGATCGTGGGTCATCTTCTTTTCCAAAAGTTTTCTATTTTCAGTGGCGACTTTATCGCCTAGCGATGCTGATATGTTGTACCACATGTGCGCTAAGGTGTAGTTCTGCAAAACCCCTCGACCATTACCATATGAGAACCCCAAATTATTCTGTGCAAACGCATTGCCTTGTATCGCAGAACGGGCATACCAATACCCGGCCTGCTTGTAATCTTGCAAAACCCCTTCACCCTTAGAGTATGCGTTCCCCAAATTATTCTGTGCAGATTCATCGCCTTGTTCCGCAGAAAGAGAATACCAGTACCAAGCTTGCTTGTAATCTTGCAAAACCCCTTGACCCTGACTATACATAAATCCGATCATATTTTGAGATTTTGAATTCCCCTGTTCAGCAGCATCCAGAAACCAACGAACCGCCAGTTCGTCATTCTCTGCAACTCCTTGGCCTTCGTAATATGCTATCCCTAGGTTGTACTTCGCGGATGTATTCCCCTGTGCCGCTGAAAGCCTAAACCAGCGAAGCGATTCTTTCCAATCCTCCTTAACCCCTTCACCATGCCTATACATATAGCCTACCATGTACTGTGAAAATGCTTCTTTGTGACTCTCTGCTGCAATCCTGAACTTTCTTAAAGCCGCATCAAAATCTTTCTTTAGATAATCCTCAAGACCATCGCCAGCATCATCGGCAAAAACAGGCGTGCTTGCTATCAGCGCAATCAACAGCAATGGCAAAACCAGTATTTTTTTCATATCTCAATCCTCTCGATCATCATGCCCACTTCATCAATCGTAGGTTCTTGAAGATTTTGAGTCAATCTTGAATAAACTTGATCCCCAACGCATCGCACGCCCGCCTTATTCGGTGCTCATACGCGCCAATCTTGCCGTCTGTGTCGTAGATCACCACGACCGGCAACTTCCCTGTCAACAGCGATGCAAAGGTAGCCTGCTGAACGCTATCGAGAGATGAACGCTTGTCCAGGCCGCCTTCGTAAACGTGCGTATCCGTTTCGCAATCAACATTGATGTATCTGCGGCGGCCATCAACGGCGTAATAGTGCCGTGTTTCGGTTTTCCCACCAACAGACTCACAGAATCTTGCGTTGTGCACCAATTCCCCCGATAGCGCGAGAGACGGGGCTACAAGCGCAGAGATGCAAACAAGTACAATCCCTAACGCCAGCATGCCAGCATTCTGTAGCCTGCCTTGAGAAATCCTAGAGACAGCAAAAAAAGCGCAAGCAGCAAACTTGCCGCATCGATCAGAAAAACCCCAATCCCGCAGAAGGAAAT
>JABSOH010000200.1 GCA_013216065.1 Alphaproteobacteria bacterium | reverse complement strand
TCAGTAGGTGATCTGGTGATTGTCTCGTGCAAAGAGGCGGTTCCGCGGACTCGGGTTAAGAAGGGTGAGGTGCATCGTGCGGTGATCGTGCGGACTTCGAAGGACGTGAAGCGTTCCGATGGCTCGACGATCCGGTTTGATAAGAACGCTGCGGTGCTGATCAACCAAAAGGGCGAGCCGATTGGCACGCGTATTTTTGGCCCCGTGGTGCGTGAATTGCGTGCCAAGCAGTATATGAAAATTGTCTCGCTCGCCCCGGAGGTTATCTGATGGCACAGAAAATCAAAAAGGGCGATAACGTCCAAATTCTTGTCGGTAAAGACAAAGGCAAGCGCGGCGAGGTATCGCTGGTGCTGCCGAAAAAAGGCAAGGTAAAAGTTCAGGGGTTGAACTTGGTGAAACGTCATGTGAAGCCAAGTCAGACCAGTGCCGGGGGGATTGAAGCCCGTGAGGCGGCGCTGGATGTTTCGAATGTCGCCTTACTGGATCCCAAAGACGATAAGCCGACCCGGGTTGGTTTTGCGCTCAAAGACGGTCAGAAGCTGCGCGTGAGCAAACGCTCTGGCGCGGTAGTCGAGTAGACTGGTCCCATAAGTGTTTAATTGAATAGAAAGTTAGTAGTTAGTGATGGCTCAAAACGTAAACGCTGCTCCGCGTCTTCAGAAAGTGTATCGCAACGAGATTTGTGCTGCGATGATCAAGGATTTTGACTACAAAAATCCGATGCAAGTTCCTAAGCTCGAGAAAATTGTGATCAATATGGGTGTCGGTAGTGCGACCCAGGATCGTAAGAAGCTCGCCAACGCGATGGAAGAGTTGACGCTGATTGCTGGTCAGCAACCTGTACGCACCGATGCCAAGAAGTCAATTGCGGCGTTTAAGTTGCGCGAAGGCATGGGCATTGGCTGCAAAGTCACCTTGCGCGGCCGTCGGATGTACGAGTTTCTGGATCGTTTGATCAATGTCGCTTTGCCGCGCGTCCGCGATTTTCGTGGCGTCAGCCCGAAGAGCTTTGATGGTCGTGGCAATTATGCGCTCGGCATGAAAGAACAGATTGTGTTCCCGGAAATTAACTACGACAATGTCTCGGATGTGCGTGGGATGGACATTGTAATCTGTACCAGTGCGCGTAGCGACGATGAGGCGCGTGCCTTGTTGAAGAAATTGAACATGCCGTTTGTGGCATAACCCAGAGGACGAAGCGATGGCGAAGAAAAGCGCGATTGAAACCAATAAGAACCGTGCCGAAAAAGTGGCGCAGTTGGCGAACAAGCGTCGCAAGCTGAAAGAGCAAGTCTACGACCGCGCTCTTAGCCTAGAAGAGCGTTTTGCGGCGCAATTGCGCTTGTCGGCTTTGCCGCGTAATTCGGCGAAGAACCGTTTGCGCAATCGTTGCGAGCTTTCGGGTCGCCCGCGAGGCTACTATCGAAAGTTTGGTCTTTCTCGTATCGCACTCCGTGAGCTTGCTCTGTCGGGCAAGCTTCCCGGCGTTGTCAAATCCAGTTGGTAAGGAGTTCCCCCGATGACGATGAGTGATCCTTTAAGTGATATGTTGACCCGTTTGCGCAACGGGCAACACGCTGGCAAACGCTTGGTGCGAGTGCCTGCATCGAAATTGCGTGCCCGTGTGCTCAAGGTACTTGAACGTGAGGGCTTTATTGGTGGTTTCACCCAGACTCAAATTCGTGATGGCATCGCTGAGCTTGAGGTTTCGTTGCGCTATGATCGCGCCCGTCCAGTCATTCGCGATATCTCACGGGTGTCGAAGCCGGGGCTGCGGGTTTATAGCGGTTCGAAAGAAATTCCGGCGGTGAGTAATGGCTTGGGGATTTCGATCATCTCGACTCCGATTGGCGTTTTGGCGGATCATGAAGCACGTGAGAAAAATGTTGGTGGTGAGATTTTGTGCCGAGGCTACTAGCAGGAGCTACCACGCGAATGCAAAGTGAAGGA
>JABSOH010000199.1 GCA_013216065.1 Alphaproteobacteria bacterium | reverse complement strand
ATTTGGCAGGCGGTTTAACCCATTGCGCTTGAGAACAAAATACACCCCGATACTGGAAACTTTCATATCGAAATAGCACTCCAGAGACCAGGCAAGGGCCAAAATGATAGTTGGCTTTTCTTCGATCTCCCTGGGGCTTCGGATTCACAGGGCATGGCTTGGAGCCCAGCATCGCCAGCTAACTACATAGCACCTTTTCCATTCATAAAAAGTCTCGCGGCTAATATCGACAGGTTTTGGTGATGTTATCAGTTTGTTGGGCGAAAATTCGTTTCTTGCGAGCAATGTCACTGAAAGCCTGTTGCTGTTTTTGGGCTTTAGCACGTAGCGCATACATATCGGGCTTGCACAGTTCCAGATCAACCTCAGTCGGTAGCAATCCTGCTGCCACTAAAGCAGGAGTCAAAGCACTACGCTTCCGTGCAACAGGCCGTGAACATGCTATGAACTTGCGACAAATTGGAGGGTGGCTGCAACCCGCCCTTTTTTGTTTCCGCAATGCGTGTTTCGGCAAACCAGTTGGGGCATTTACCCCTTGAAAAGCGATGCCCAATTGTCCACATTGTCTGTATAGCAACGCGAGGTTAAGAGGAAGCAACGGATGAGCGACGATCAATCCCAGAAACTGGAAAGTAGCGAATTTTCGTTGGAGGATTCCGAAGCCGTTGTGGTGCGCGATCCTCCGATACCAATGCAACAAGCCCCGCTCAATTTGCCGCTTTTACCACTGCGCGACCTTGTGATTTTTCCAGCCATGGCGGCGTCGTTGCTGGTTGGGCGCGAGGAGTCAATTACAGCGGTGAACGCCGCCCTCGGTGAAGGGCGCATGATTGCGCTGTTCACTCAGACCGAGCCAGAAATCAAAACCCCCAGCGCGCAAGATCTGCATGATTTTGGCGTTGAAGCGAAGATTTTACAATACCTCAAAATGCCAGACGGGGCGATTAAGATCCTCGTCGAGGGGCAGCGACGTATGCGCTTGTTGTCAATCATTGATGGAGAGGTTAAGCGCGTTGAAGCGGAATTTCATAGCTCGACCAACACTGGCAACGAAGATATCGCCTTGGCTCAAGGATTGCTCAAGCACGTGCTAGAGCAGTTAGAGAAGTACGGCGAGATGAACAGCAGGGTCGCGGACCAATTCCCAGATAATATGCTAGAAGGAAACGACCCTGATCAAATCGCTGACTTTCTGGCGCAATTGCTGCCAACCAAACTTGATCAGAAGCAACAATTGTTGTCGTGCCTCAGTGTATCCAAGCGCCTAGCGATCCTGCTAGAGATCATCGAAAATGAGATCAGCGTTCAGCTAGTTGAGCGCAAGATCCGCAGTCGAGTCAGGAGCCAGATGGAGAAATCGCAAAAAGAGTTTTACTTGAGCGAGCAAATCAAGGCGATTAAGCATGAGCTCGGCGAGGGTGAAGATGCGTGCTCGGAACTTGAAGAGCTAGAGACTCGCATCAAAGAGACTGACTTTCCCCAAGAGGTTGCCCATAAGGCGATGACCGAGTTTAAGCGTCTGAAGAACATGTCTCCAGTTTCGGCCGAAGCTACAGTGATCCGCAACTATCTCGATTGGCTGCTCGATGTGCCTTGGAACAAGCAGAGCCGCCTCAAGCACGATATTCGCCGCGCGGATAAAGTCCTCAAGGACGATCATTATGGATTGGACAAAGTGCGCGAGCGCATCCTTGAACATCTTGCCGTACAGGCGCGCAGCAAGGACGTGCGTGGCGGTATTCTGTGTTTCGTCGGTCCGCCCGGCGTCGGCAAAACCTCAATGGGACGTTCAATTGCCAAGGCGACGGGGCGAGAGTTTGTGCGCATGGCACTCGGCGGCGTGCATGATGAGTCCGAAATCCGTGGCCATCGCCGTACCTATATCGGTGCCATGCCTGGCCGAATTATTCAAGCGATGAAAAAGGCTGGCACCTGCAACCCGCTGATCCTCCTTGATGAGATTG
>JABSOH010000020.1 GCA_013216065.1 Alphaproteobacteria bacterium | reverse complement strand
CGCATCATACTATCGTACCGCAAAATTGACGATTCGCCCCGGCACGACGATTGTTTTTTTAATGGTCTTGTCCGTGAGTTGTGTTTGGACATTTTTTTCTGCCATGGCTAGAGCAATGAGATGTTCCCGATTGGCATCGGCGGGAGCACGAATTGTGGCGCGAACCTTGCCGTCGACTTGTACACCGATCGCGATTGTGTCTTCACGTAGGGTAAATTGATCGATCTTGGGCCACGCCGTGTGGACAAGCCAAGTCTGCATACCCAACTTTTTCCACAAGGTCTCGCTGAGATGTGGAACGAAGGGATTAAGTATTTGCAATAAAATTTTCGCTACAGTGCGGCTCGCTGATTGGATTTCAGGGGTCATTTCAGGGGTTTGGATATCCACAACGGCGTTGATTAGTTCGCGTATCCGCGCGATGGCTTTGTTGAAGTGTAATTTTTCGATGTCCTGATTGATTCCTGAAATGGTGCGGTGTGCAAGGCGATAAATTGGTATTTTACGTAATTGATCGATACTCAGAGATTGCTCTGGATAGGTCGTGATATTGCTGATTAGACGCCACACTTTGTTGGTGAAGCGCCATGCCCCGTCGATACCGGTCGCCGTCCAAGGCATATCACGATCTGGGGGACTATCTGAGAGCAAAAATAGTCGTGTAGTGTCGGCACCATAGCGCGCGATAATCATCGTCGGGTCGATCACATTGCGCTTGGATTTACTCATTTTAATGATCTTTCCGACGATCACTGCTGCACCATCCAAGGTCGTGACACCAGATTTTCCGCGCTGTACTTCGTCTGGTGCAAGCCAATGGCCTTTGGAATCCTGATAGGTTTCGTGGCACACCATGCCCTGATTGAAAAGGCCGCTAAAGGGTTCTTCTGGGATGTTATAGCCGCACTGTTTCAACGCACGTGTAAAGAATCGTGAATACAATAGATGCAGTACCGCGTGTTCGATCCCGCCGATGTATTGGTCAACGGGCATCCAGTGTTGAGCTTGGTCAGGGTTCCACGGAAAATCGGTATTATGCGGATCACAAAAGCGCAAAAAGTACCAAGAAGATTCAAAAAAGGTATCGAACGTGTCACACTCACGCTCGGCACTGGCTCCACAGTTGGGGCAAGCGACGTGCCTCCATTCTGGATGATTTCTGAGCGGATTCCCCAGTTTGGTAAAGTCGATGTCTTCGGGTAGGGTGACGGGTAGTTGAGCCTCCGGTATCGGAACGATTCCGCATTCCGGGCAATGGATGATGGGAATCGGACAGCCCCAGAACCGTTGTCGCGACACGCCCCAATCCCTGAGGCGATAAGTAATTTTTGCGGAGCCGCAGCCTAAATCTGCCAGATGTGCGATCATGTGCGACTTAGCTTCGGGAACGTTGAGTCCATCAAGGAAACCCGAATGGATCAGAGTTCCTTCACCCGTATAGGCGTCATCTTCGATGATGGCGTCGCTGATGTCGCGACCTTTTGGGCAGATCACGGGGTAGACTCCAAGGCCATATTGTCGGGCAAAGTCAAGGTCGCGCTGATCGTGCGCTGGACAACCGAACACCGCTCCGGTGCCGTATTCCATCAGCACGAAGTTGACAACGTAGATCGGTAAAGTTGCTTCGGGTGCTGCGCTACCTAGAGGATGTGCGATTCGGATTGGCAGCCGATAGCCTTTTTTCTTCATGGTGGCCATTGAGGCCTCGCGTGTGTCGCCCGCCTGACAATCGACGATGAATTTTCGAAGTTCGGGATCACTCGCTGCAAAGGCTTCCGCGAGTGGATGCTGCGCGGCAAGGGCAATAAAGCTTGCTCCAAACAGCGTATCTGGGCGGGTGGTGAACATCTCAAGGCCAGAATCCCGCCACGCTTGCGGAACAGGGGTTTCGGGATCAAAATTAAAGATAATCGACGCGCCTTTTGAGCGGTTGATCCAATTTTCCTGCATGAGGCGAACTTTGTTAGGCCAACGCTCAAGAGTCGGTAAAGCATTCAACAGTTCGTCGGCAAAAGCGGTAATGCGCAAAAACCAGCCGTGCATTTTACGCCGCTCGACCAGAGCACCTGAGCGCCAACCGCGTCCCTCTTCAACTTGTTCGTTCGCTAGCACAGTATTTTCGACCGGATCCCAATTGACCCAAGTTTCGCAGCGATAGGCAAGACCTTCGCGCAGCATTTCCAGGAAAAATTTCTGTTCGTGACGATAATAGCTGGGGTCAGAGGTTGCTAACTCGCGATCCCAATCCAACGACAACCCAAGCGTCATCAATTGTTTGCGCATGGTGATGATGTTCTGTTCTGTCCAGCGCGCCGGATGAGTGTTATTCGCTATCGCGGCATTCTCCGCAGGCAAGCCGAAAGAATCCCAACCCATCGGGTGCAGTACTTGATACCCTTGAGCGCGCCGATAGCGCGCGATCACGTCGCCCATGGTGTAATTGCGCATATGCCCAACGTGAATATTCCCTGAGGGATAGGGAAACATCTCGAGGACATAGTATTTCGGCTGCTCGCTCAGAGAGCCAGTCGCAAACGTGCTATGTTGTTGCCATTGCTCCTGCCAATATTTTTCCAAAGTTTGCGGCAAATAGGTTTGATCATCCATCACGGGCATGGGGCAATTCAGTCAGTGGTGTTCTGGAAAGGTGAAAAAACGGTAAACAGGGCAGCGCCAAACCGGTCGTTGTCAGAATCATCCTCTGTGGCCTGATAAACAGGTGGGCGCCATTATACCGAACCACGATTCGGCAGAGAACAACTCCCATAAGAGAACTGTGGCCCCGGGATAAGATATATGTGACGTTAGCGATCCGCTCAGCACTCTGCCCCACAGACACGCTACCGTGCCCGGGCTTCTTTGACAAGGGTTTTGGCGTGTTGTGCCAAAATTTTCAAGCGATTTTCTTGCTCACGGCTCAGACCATGGTTACTGGTCTGGTCAAGTTCGTCTGAAAGTTCGAGTAGTACCAAAAGCAGTAAATAACTTTCGCTGTATTCTGAAAAACGCTGTGCGTAAGGCTTGATGCGCTGGTTGATGAACTCGATCAGGCGATCAAGCTGCTCTTCCTGCCCAGCACCATAGTTGAGCAGATAGCCCTTATTGTTCATTCTAACTTGTTTTTCTGGCATGGCAGTGACGTCCCCGTCCTAAGCCGATTCTGTTGACAACATCTGCCGGATCAATTGGGTGGCTTCGTGCAGGGCAGTTTGGGCATTGGCCTGATTTTCCTCTAGCCGTGCAATTTCGGCGTGCAGGGTGGCGATGTCTTGGGCGCCACCGACTGAAGAAGGTGTTTCTAGTCGTTCGGCGAGTAGTGCCAAGGCACTTTCTAATGCATCAAGGTCCTGATTGTAATCATTGACGGTCATGGCTCCTCTTCGCCCTTCCTTGAATAATGGTAACGAGCGCACTATAAGGCGATGAATACGATCCCATGACGAAATTTTCCGATGATTCGTACGCCATCGTACCTTAGACAATGTTATTGCACCTAATGGAAAATTCTAACTAAACGAGAAATTTGCACAGCCTCTCAGCGCTAGGATAAACCATGATACCCGAAACAATCAAGAACAACCCCGAATTGCACCAACATATGGCAAATGCCTTGCGTTTTTTGGCTGCGGATGCTGTTGAGCATGCTGCTTCGGGGCATCCGGGGATGCCAATGGGCATGGCGGATGTGGCGACAGTGCTGTTCACGAAGCATTTAAAATTTAGTGGGCAACATCCGGATTGGCCGGATCGGGATCGTTTTGTTTTGAGTGCGGGACACGGTTCGATGTTGTTGTATGGCTTGTTGCACCTAAGCGGCTATGCCGAGATGCCTATTTCGGCGTTGAAATCGTTTCGCCGGTTGGGTTCGGTGTGTACTGGCCACCCTGAGTATGGCGAGGTGCGCGGTATTGAGACAACGACGGGCCCATTGGGGCAAGGGGTAGCGAATGCAGTGGGCATGGCGTTGGCAGAATGTATTATGGCGGCGCATTTTTCGGATTTAGTTCAGCATAATACATACTTTATTGCAGGTGATGGTTGCTTGATGGAGGGCATTTGCCAAGAAGCTATCACATTTGCTGGGCATCTGCGCCTTGGGAATTTGATCGGTCTATTCGATGACAACGGTACTTCCATCGATGGTGCGGTGAGTTTGACCACGAGCGAAGATCAAGTTGCTCGCTTTGTTGCGGCGGGCTGGCATGTACAAACGATCGATGGTCATGACGCACAAGCCATCGATTCGGCTATTGCTGCTGCAAAGTTGGATCGACGCCCATCCCTGATTGTGTGTAAGACTACGATCGGGGTCGGTGCGCCGAATAAAGCGGGTACCGCGAAGTCTCACGGTAGCCCTTTGGGTGCTGAAGAATTGGCTGCGGCGCGGCAGGATTTGGCTTGGACGGCTGCGGCTTTTGAGGTTCCTACACGGGTTCAAGAGGCATGGGCACAAGCAGGTCAACGTCATGTTGATGCGGTAGATCGTTGGTACAAAGCATTACAAAAAAACCCGCAAAAAGAGGAATTTGAACGACGCATAGTTGGACAATTACCGCAGGAATTGGATGTAGCTTTTGACAAATTGTTGCAGCAGATTGCAAAAGATAAGCCAACTCTGGCATCGCGGGCCGCCTCGCAAATGGTGTTGGATGCGATTGCGCCCACAATGCCAGAGTTAATCGGTGGTTCTGCGGATTTGACGGGTTCGAACAACACCCGCGCCAGTGGTCAGAGGGCGATTACTGCTGAGGATTTCTCGGGGCATTATGTGCATTACGGTATTCGTGAACATGCGATGGCGGCGGTGATGAACGGTATGATCTTGCATGGGGGGGTTGTGCCCTACGGCGGCACATTTTTGGTGTTCAGCGATTATTGCCGTCCCGCAGTGCGACTCGCGGCGTTGATGAATATTCGGACGATTTTTGTATTTTCTCACGACTCGATTGGTTTGGGTGAAGACGGTCCGACTCACCAACCTGTTGAGCATCTAGCGAGTTTACGCGCGATACCAAATCTCTCCGTGTACCGTCCGGCTGATGCGCTCGAAACAGCCGAGAGTTGGCAAATGGCGATGCGTCAGCAAGGGCCTTCGGCGTTGATTTTGTCACGCCAAAAATTGCCGGCATTGCATCGCAATGCATCGATTGAACATCCAATGCAGCAAGGTGGTTATGTGTTGCTGGATTCGGCTTCGCCGGATATTTGTTTGATTGCGACGGGCTCAGAGGCTGAATGTGCGGTGAATGCACAACAAGCCCTCGAAAAATTAGGTATAAAAGCAAAAATTATATCGATGCCTTGCCTCGATACTTTCCAGAGTCTCGATGAAAAAACCCAAGACGCAATATTGGGTTCCGCACCAAGAATCGTCATTGAAGCCGCAATCCAGCAATCATGGGATCGGCTCTTGCGTCGCGGAGATCACTTCATCGGTATGACGGGTTTTGGTGCTTCAGCACCGGCTTCGGACCTGTATCGGCATTTCGGTATTACGGCCGAAGCCATCGTCAAAACGGCGCAAAAAATCCTTAAATAGCCTAAAACATGTCGATGTTATAGTTTATTATGGCGGTGTGCCTGTAGACGTAGGCGCAGAGCCTGCAATTGAATAAAGCCTTCAGCATCTTGCTGATTGTACACGTCATCTTCTTCAAAAGTAACGTGTTTTTTAGAATACAGACTGAAGGGGCTTTGGCGTGACATCACCGTCATAGCCGCTTTGTAAAGCTTAATCACCACGGTTCCGGTAACAAATTCTTGACTGTGATTGATCAAGGCTTGCAGCATTTCGCGGTCAGGACTGAACCAGAAACCTTGATAGATCAGATGGGCGTAACGCGGCATCAGTTCGTCTTTTAAATGCGCGGCTTCACGATCCAGCGTGATCGATTCGATGGAGCGGTGGGCGAACAACAACAAAGTACCGCCGGGAGTTTCGTACACCCCGCGTGATTTCATGCCTACGAAACGGTTTTCGACCATGTCAAGGCGACCAATGCCGTGTTTGCCCGCAAGACGATTGAATTCTGTGAGCAGGTCTGCGGGACCAAGTTTTTTTCCGTTGACGTGGGTGGGATCACCATGCTCGAAGCTGATGGAAATTTCTTCAGGCGTGTCCGGTGCATCCTCAGGGCGCGTGGTGCGTGAGTAGATGAATTCCGGTGCGGCTATTGCCGGATCTTCAAGAATTTTCCCCTCGGCTGAAATGTGCAGCAGATTGCTATCCACAGAGAATGGGGCTTCGCCAAATTTGTCCGCAGGCACAGTGATTTGGTGACTCTGTGCGTATTCAATCAGGCTGGTGCGTGAGGTCAAGTCCCATTCGCGCCAAGGTGAGATTACACGAATATTAGGCATCAGTGCGTAGTAGCTAAGCTCGAAACGCACCTGATCGTTGCCCTTTCCGGTGGCACCGTGGGCGACGGCATCAGCGCCAGTTTCTTCGGCAATCGCAATTTGTCGCTTGGCGATCAATGGGCGGGCGATCGAAGTTCCAAGCAGATATTGTCCCTCGTATAATGCATTGGCGCGAAACATTGGGAAAACATAGTCACGGACGAATTCATCGCGCAGGTCATCGATATATATCTGCTTTATCCCTAATTTTTCTGCTTTGGCGCGCACGGGTTCAAGTTCTTCTCCCTGCCCAAGATCAGCGGTGAAGGTGACGACTTCGCACTGGTACTTTTCTTGCAACCAGCGCAGAATCACTGACGTATCTAGGCCGCCAGAATAAGCAAGTACAACTCGTTTGACAGGTTTTGGCATTCGCTGTAGCCTTGTTCTTAGTATTTTTTCGGTAATTCTATGCTGTTCATAACTCAATGATCGTGATCTGCCAACCGAATTGCTCTGATCATTGGTCTGATCCAGAGACTATCGTTTACACTGTTTTCTGTAATTCGGGATAGCTGTGTCTGACCAGGCCCTTTCCCCTCCTACATTTTGATGCAGAAACCCCGTCGTGTTATATTGCGATCATGCTGGTTATAATATCCTGCAGGGGATAGATAGTCTTGGGATCAGTGGTGAAGTATTGCATCAGCATATTGGTTAGAATGTTGGGGCTGTGGCTTTAACGCGATATCTGTCCGAAGTGCTGAACTCGCCAGTTGTCCTAAGCCGCTATTCACAGTTGCACATTGATCATAATCGCGTACCAAGCTCGCTGAATGCGATTCCCGAGTCAAGTGATAATATAATTCTTCTAAAGAATAAAGACATTGGTGTGGTACAATCCCCACATCGTGGGTGGGCGAGGGTTAGTCTGTGGCTGTATCATCAAGCATTATTAGCTACGCTTTGAGGCCCGTTGACAAGTTGGTCGTGGTGCCAGTGTTAATTTTGATACACAATTTCATCCTGTGTTGTGACAGAGTCAACATCTGCGTCCTTGGCAGGATTGGCCTGATCAGTGGCACGATTGTTGTGTAGCTGATGCAATGATTAGGTAATTTATAGAACTTTCAAAAACTTGAACATGCAGGCCTATCTAGCAGTATTGCGCATAGACGTGCGTTAGGATGTCATCGCGGATAATGCTGGTGTTTGCACGTTATGGCGCGATACTTCTACCAAGTCCTTGCATTATGCGTTGGCTGATTGATGCTCTATGCAGTATTTTTGATCGGGGAGTTATCTGATGGTCGTTGTACGTTCCGTACAAATTTGGCTTGCGACGTGTTTTTTGCTCGTGCTGTCGATGATTTTGATTGGAGCAATCACGCGGTTGACCGATTCGGGATTGTCGATGGTCGAGTGGCGACCCATCTATGGTTTTTTACCGCCACTGAGCGAAACAGAGTGGCAACGGGTTTTTGCCCTCTACCAGAAAATCCCTGAATATCGTTTTCAGAATTTTGGTATGGATATCTCAGGGTTTAAGAAAATTTTCTGGTGGGAGTACGTCCATCGCCTTTGGGGTCGCATGGTTGGAATTGTTTATGCGGTGCCATTGGTGGTGCTTTGGTGGCGCGGGTCATTGCCAAAAACTTGGAAAGCACCTTTGTTGAGTCTTCTGCTTTTTGGAGGAGTTCAGGGGCTGATTGGTTGGTGGATGGTCAAGAGTGGCTTGAGTCAAAATCTTGATGTCAGTGCCTTTCGTCTGATGGTACATTTGGGTGTCTCGCTACTGATCTTGTCGGGACTATGGTATTTTGTTTTGCTTAGCACGCGGAGAAACCACAATGTTTCACGTGAAACACGTGCGCCAAAAGACTGGCGTTTGGTGTTGGTTTTGTTGTGGCTACTTACCTTCGTGACGATCTTAAGCGGGGCTTTGGTAGCTGGTAACGATGCTGGCATGGTGTTCAACGATTGGCCATTGATGAACGGGTCGTTCGTCCCCACAGAATATGCGGGCGACAGAGTGCAGTCTTGGTTTAGCAATCAGGCTACGGTGCAGTTTCATCACCGTATGCTGGCCTATGTTCTTGCAGTTTTTGCATCGTGCTTGAGCGCTTACGCTTGGACATGCCCGGAACTGCCGCCTAATCTGCGCCGTATGATCGTGCTTTCATTTGTCTTGGTGTGCGTTCAAATTCTGCTCGGAATCAGCACAGTACTCAGCGTCGTATACACACCACTCGCCATCGCGCATCATATGAATGCACTCCTGCTGTTGCTCTGTGCCACTACAGCGCTATTTGTGGTGTTGCGCTCGGGTCGTCGTGTGGCTTAAATCTTCGAGCTTTTCTAAGGCTTGTCTGATGCGATCAAAGTCATCAAGGCTGCGATAGTGCAGGACAATGGTTCCACTGTTGCGGTTGCTGCCAATTTTGATCTTGATCTTCAAGCCGAGTTTTTCCGACAATTGTTGCTGCAAAGATTCTATGTGGTAATCCTGCGGTTTTACGCTACGTGATTTGTTTGATTGTACTTTTGTTTTTTCTGGCACACTGAGAATAGAGACCAAATCCTGTGTTGGATTATCGCGCAGTGTCTGAACCAGTTGCTCGGTTTGACGCACATTAAGACCGTGTTCGACGATGTGTGAGGCGACTTTTTCGGCATTGCCCAGGCCGACCAGTGCGCGTGCGTGGCCTGCGGAAAGTCTACCAGATACCAGATTTTCTTGTACCCCTTTGGGCAGACTGAGAAGCCGCAACAAATTCGCAATATGGCTGCGACTACGCGCCAGAACCTGCGCGAGCTTCTCTTGCGTGTAGTCAAACTGATCAATCAGCTGTTTGTATCCGGCGGCCTCTTCGAGTGCGTTGAGGTCGAGACGGTGCATATTCTCGACCAAAGCAAACTCGATCACGTCAGCGTCGCTTAGATCTTTGACGATGATTGGAACTACGACGAGACCTGCTTTCTGCGCTGCTTGCCAGCGTCGCTCGCCAGCAATGATTTCGTAAGCGCTGCCTTTGAATGGGTGTGGCCGCACCAAAATTGGTTGCAGAATTCCGTTATACGCAATTGACTCGGTAAGTTCGGTAAGCGCGACGTTATCAAAATTGCGTCGGGGCTGGTCAGGATTAGGATATAGGTTTTCGATCGGCGTGTCGTGGGTTTCGGAATTCAATCCATCGCGCGCCGGGATAAAGTTCTCATCGTCATTGTCATCGTTGAACAGGTTTGAAATGCTTCTGCCAAGTGGGTACTTTTTCATAATGTTATCCTTGGTGATTTTTTTGCAGTTTGCGGAGAGTTTCTGTTGCGAGCTTCAGATAGGCTTGCGTTCTGGGACAGGAGTAATCGTAGAGTAAAATGGGGTTTCCCGTGGAATTGGGATTCAGCAGTATGTATCATGTTATGCGAGGATTGCATGCTCAAAGACTGTGTGTTGAAAGTCATTTCGCACATCATGTTCTGATGGACTGCGAGAGTAAATTACGTTTGTCGTGCATCGTCAAGAGAATGCCAAGAATTCCTAGATGGGGCTGTCCTGGATAATAAGTTCAACTATTCCCTACCCCATTGTCTTAGCTACGACAACTGAACTGACGGGTCACTGTTGTTGAATCTCCACTCACACTCCTTCAGGAATAGACCAAAATGTTCCTTCCGCTGAATTCGCGCATGTGACACTTGGCCTGATTCCAGAAATTCTCGAGGCCGTTGATGTGATGATGACGGTCTGCAAAGAGCTTGGAATGATGACGGTCGGTAACATCCAGCGCATTGTAACTTTCCTCTAGCAGTCAGAATACACGATGCTGTCAGGGTACAACCTTGTGCTCTGTGATCGGCATCAGAGTGGCGGCGTCAGGAATGATCCTGGTGTACCCCCTTTTTAATATGCTAAAATATGCCAAAAACGGGGATTTGCACTGCGCCCACGTTTGCCTTTACGCTTGCCGCCGAAATAGCTCTCGTCCACTTGGATCTTGCCACTGAACATCGTCTCGCTCTCCAGTGCATAGGCAATCATCTCACGCAGATGCAGGAAGTACTACAGGCGGTGGTGTTGCGATGCAACCCAAGGGGGGGGGCCTTGGTCGCCGTTCGCGCCGTGGTTCCAGCAACGAAGCAGACGGACTTGTTTATTCTTGCTTAGACGACTCCTTACTCATGCTCCCCCACGATAACCACAATCTTGGTTGTTTAGGACAGCCCTTTCCAGAGTTTCGTTGTAGAGTCGTCGTAGGCGTTGGGTTATTTTGACAAGATAACTTAAACCTTCGAGAGCAAAGTAATAGTTGCCATGGTCGGCAAAGGCAGTCAGGCTACTACGACGGGGGCATCAGCAAATTGTTGTGTATTGCCCCACCCGACTTTTGCCGAGACCCTCGGCCATGCGGCTACACAGATAGCCTGCAAATGTAGGGATTGCCTTGTTTCCAATCAATCGACCTAGTATAGTTCAACTGACCTGCTCCCCTGTCGTCCTTCACTTATCTTGGGAGTCTGCGGGAATTATAGTCACAGGTTTCGTTTTGTGTAACCCCCCCGTTTTAAGCTCAAGCGTCCGGCGCGCTTGAGCCGGGGTCTGGTTTTTGGCCGGCCTGACGTAATTGTCGTCATATTGCCATGGAGGCAGTTTGCGCCGCGCGTCTGTTTCAAACAGCTCTTCGTTCAATAGCCCGTCTCGCCAGGCTGCCGTTGAAACTTCTGATGAACGCATTTTGCCGTGGTTTACCCGGCTCGATATAGTGCCAGTTGACGCCATTCCTGTCGGCTCGCTTCAGGATCGTGCAACTAGGTGAACCCGGTGCCGTTGTTCGACGCGAGCAGCAGTCATCATTCACAGCCAAATAGCGCCGAAGATGTCAGACAGGACGTCAGGCGACCACTTGGGCTGCACGCCTCTAGGCCCGTTCCGGTGCCATCGGCATGCTTCCGACCCCGCCTGCGCTTCGCGGTGAGCTTTCCCCCGCTGCGGTACAAGTTTCCTGTGGTTCATTTTCATTCCCTTCCAGCAGCACCCCAGTCCGGCGATATCCAAACCGTCGCCGTTTTTCCAGAGGACGACACAGAAGATCAAAATCAATCAGCCTTTTAAAAGCTTGATAGGGGGTGATCTTCTGAAATGAGGCTATCCACACTTATCAGCATTTCTTGTGCGTACGCGACATCTCTTTTCATGCAAAAAATAGGATGGCAAAAGTAAACCAGATATTTTAGGCTCAGGACCTATTAAAGGAGGTTTTGTAAGCTGGTGATTTATGATTCACTTATGAGAAGAAGGAGAATGAGCGATTTATATTGGTTAACAAACTCACCATTAAACAAGATCCAACCTTACTTTCCGCCGTCACGCGGTGTGCCTCGTGTGGATGATTCGCGTGTCACATTAGCGGAATGTTCTGAAACGCGGTCTTCAATGGCGCGACGCGCCCAAAGAATACGGTCCGCATAAGACGCCTTATAATCGCTTTGCGCGATGGGGGGTGTGTTTGACAAAATCTTCACCGTCCCCGTTGGATCTGAAAATATTCCAGAACAACTGTTGGGTAGACGCAACGCACCTCAAAGCCCATCACACAGCAGCCTCGCTCCTTAAAAAAGGGGTGGACTATCGGTCGAACCAGAGGGCGGTCTGAACTCGAAACTTCATGCTGTCTGCGATGGCTTTGGTCGTCCGGTTATGATGTTTTTATCTGAAGGAGTGATTATAAAGGAACTGAAATTCTTTTGGATACATTGCCACGCGCCAAACACCTGTTGGCTGATCGCAGCTATGATGCTGACTGGTTCAGGGACGCTCTACGAGACAAAGGTATAGAGCCCCGCCAAAGAAGAACTGCAAAACTCTCATTCCCTGCGATAAAACCCTCTATAAACAACGACACAAAGTCGAAAATATGTTCGCGAAACTCAAAGACTGGAGACGTGTCGCAACCAGATATGACAGACGCGCTCATACCTTCTTCTCTGCAGTCCAAATTGCTGCCATCGTCATAGGGTATATTTAATGAGTCCTGAGCCTGGCGGGTACGCGCTGAATTCCCGGCGTGTAAAAAGCAGAACAATTTTTGGTATGTGTGGGTTCTCCGTTGAACTAAACAGCGCATTCGTGCATCTTGGGCAGAAAGACTATGTAGAGAACCGCGCACATGACCAAGATTGCCCTGATCAACGGACCGAATCTCAATATGCTCGGGATCCGCGAACCGCATGTTTACGGTGCAACAACTCTGCCGGATCTTGAGCAGCGTTTTTGCGCCGAGGCTGAAAAGCTCGGACATGAAGTCGCCTGCACGCAGAGCAATTACGAAGGTGCTCTTGTCGAGTATATTCAGCAAGCGCGGGATGTCTTCGATGGTATCGTGATCAATCCCGGTGCATATACGCACACCTCGATTGCGATTCTTGATGCCCTGACGATTTTTGAAGGTCTAGTGATTGAAGTACATATCGCCAACGTCCATCGTCGCGAGTCTTTCCGTAGCTACTCCTACGTATCCCTGCGTGCCGATGGCGTGATTGCAGGATGTGGAATCAATAGCTATTTTCTTGCCTTGCAACAGTTGCACCTTGCTCTCTAAGGATTTTTTAAGGTGTACTAAGAATTATTTGCGCATTCACAACCTTGAGTTGATGTGCTAGGCTTTTACAGTTTCATACGCTTAATGTCAGAACCTCCTTAATGATTGGTAGATACTTTATTACTATCTGTCAGCCAAAGTCGATAATTGCATAATCCGGCTGTGCACTCAGGCATCCCCACCATTAGGAACCAATGCAACAGCCTCGCTCGAGATTGCATTGCCTCACTTCACTGCTAAACAGAATTTTCCTCGTTATCAAATACGTCCAGAGCAATCGAAGCTATCAAAAATCTTCCCGATCTCCGCCGAAAAAGCCTCGCTGTTTTCTTAAAAATCGGCCTCATGCTTCCAGGTTCAACGCCTTCTGTTGCCACTGCTGAACGGCATCGGCGTCGCCTTTGCTCTCAGCAATCACAGCCTGCAATTGATAGTGTGCCAAATTGTTGGGGTTGGAGTCACGCGCAAGCATCGCCTCGGCCTCACCAATCAGTTCAGCAGCCAGCGCAATCTTTGCTAACGTTACCGCCGCCGCACTGCTCAAACTCAACTCGCGAAAAAACTGCTTGAACGACTTCCATGCCTGCAAAGCCGTGCCGGCTTCGTTACGATAAAGTTCTTCAAGACTTGCTAAGACTTCGCCCCCCTGTCGCCACTGCCAGCACTGCCGCAAAGCTGCCTCAGCAGTATGACGATCGCCAAGCCTCAAAGCAATTTCTGCTATTAACCACTGGATATCGTAGGCGCCGTCAAGACGCGAGAAATCAGCACCACCATTTTGTTTCTTGAGCAATTTCCAAGCTCTTTGGATCACATTCTTCGCCTCGGACAACGCCCCCTTTTCAAACAATCCGCGTGCTTGCATCAGAAGAAGCATAATCTCGCGCTGCTTTGCTTCACTCGGTGCTAAAGCACCCGTTTTCTGCGCACGATGCACTAAGGTTAGGGCTTTTTGAACATTGCCTTCGCGTTGTTCGAAGTCCAAGGCTTGCGAAACCAACCAGGGCTGCTTAGGGAAACGCGCCTCGGCCTGCGTGATCAATTGCCGCGCTGTATCGCTCTCACCATCGCGCAAAGCCCGCATGATCAAACCACGCCAACCCAGAAAAGCCATTTCAGGATGTTCAAGCATCTTACTGAAATATCGTTTTGCTGCCAATTCATCACCGTCAAGCTGTGCTGACTGTGCCGACAGAAGCATGGTTAATGGTGGGTCTTGTAGCAAGTCTTCGGCCTGCCGCGCTGCTTTACGGGCAGCAAATTTCTCACCTGCTGCCACAGCGACCATGCCGCGAGTCAAAGCGCGGTACCCAGATTCGCGACGACGATGCTTACGAAATTCCTGAAAACGGCGCGGGGCTTGCCGTATCTTGGCAATCAATAGTAGCACCACCAGTACAATGCCAAGAATCGCCACCAGCACAATGCCTAGTGTCAGTAATGAAAGTTCGATCAAAAAGCCATTCCACGCGATTTGCACCGGGCTGTTGAATTGCCCTGCATAAGCAATGAGCGCCAAAACAAGACTGATTTGCAGTAAGGTCCAAAAAAATCGCAACACTACTGAACACCCATTGAGATCCACTGCGCATCAAGCCAATCTACGATATCTTGAAGTGCAGCATGTGAGGCAACGATCTGCACACCCTGCTGCCGCAATTGTTGCACGGCTTGGTTTTCTGGTAACTGCTCTGCAACTTCATCCAGTTGTTGTTGCAACTCGTGCAGAGTATCAGCGGGTAAAATATCCTCACGAAGTTTCGAGATTTTTACCAGACCGCGCACCTCCTGCCACACCTGCTGTAACCAGCTTTGCTCATTGGGCGTGGCTTGGTTCAGCACGGAGGATGCGAAGCGTTGCTCTAAAACGTGTGTACTTGCATCCGACCACTGAATAATATCTGGGACTCCAACAGCGGCAAAGCCATTCAAGGTCTCTAAAGCAAACGCAAGTAGCGCACGATCCGCCACCCGTAAGTGCAGACGCAACGCCATCAGTTCTTCTGCGAAAGGCTCTGCCGCCTCAAAGGCCACCGCAACCTGCTCCAAGCGCGTGTCCAACGCTGCCCAATACTGCACATTCGCCAGACCTTGCTGAATCTTCTCTTGTTCACCAGCCACCTGTTGCAGACGCTGCTGCAACTGCGCAAGCTCGCTATTCATGCGTATGAGAAAATCCTGAGTCTCTGGCGAAACCAAAAATTCCTCTGGGCTTTGCGATTGTTGTTGCAAAGCGTCGGTTATAATCTCCTGACTGGAAATTTGCTCGCGCACATCCTTAAGATTACCGTGCAGGGTAACAATCTGCGCTTCACTCGCTTCCTGCTGCGCGCGTACCGTCTGCCGTTCTTCAGTGATTTGTGTCACTGTCTGCTGAAGAGTTCCTGTGTGCTCTTCAAGCTGTTGCTGTCGCACCGTAAAGTTTTGCAACTCTGATTGCAGCAAAATGATATCGCCAACATCAATCGTGGCTGCAGGCGGACCAATCACCGAACTGAGGAACTCTGTCACACCACCGCGCCAATAGTCTATGGATAATAGCGCAACGCCCAGCACCACCAAGCTCAGTGAGTGCAAAATCACTGATTTGCGCGTACAATCCATCATCTTGCCGAACATCGCGGTGACATGATCCGCAACCAACCTGCCCGACACATTCGCCGCCGCATCCGCATTCCGCGCATCAGCAGGTTCTTCTATCGCCCCCTCTTCTGTATCGTTCTGCTCCGGTGCATCCTCAGGCGTCTTTGCGATCATGTTTTATCCTTTTATTTCCGTCCTCGATAACTTGAGCCTCGAGCAGTGCAGGATCCGGTTGCAAAGAAGACCATACCCGCGCCCAATTCGCCGTCAATTCCCGCACCACTGCGCGACTAAGCCCATAAGCTGTCATCCTCACGCAATGCTCCTGCAACGCCGCTTCCCTCAGCAATTGCTCGAACAAACGCGCAGTACGCGGCGAGTACAACAACACCCCCTGAACTTGCCCTGTCCCAATTGCACCGGCAATTTCCGGTAACAGCACTGTTGCTCGTTCGGCATTATAGGCACAGATCGCGCGGGCATTGTAGTGTTTTCGAATCAAGGTTGTCACCAACGCGCCACGATGATCCCGCGCACAAAGGTGGAACAATTGTGCGTGTGCCAAAAGCGGCATGGCTTCGATCGAGGCCAGCAAACTTGCTACATCACCCCAGGCGGTATGGATGATATGAAACCCTGCTTCACGAGCACACTGCGCAGTTTGCTGCCCAACGCAAAAACACGGTGCAACAATCAAATCTGGCATTTGCTGCACTAAGGCGCGCACGCCGTTCGCCGAAGTAAACACCAGATACGCAGTGCCTGCTTCTTGAACTGCGCGCATACCGTCTTGCTCACTTCGGGGTATCGCAACCGACGTAATCTGCATCATTGGAGCATGCAGTACCGAAAGCCCAACTGATTGAAGACGCGCAATCACCCCAGCGGCATCTTGTGCAGGGCGCGTCACCAAAATCGTCATCGCAGGGCCGTGTCGGCAAGAATATCTCCCGCCTGCTGTTTAATGACCGCAGCAACGTCTTGTCCTAACTTTTTGGCTATATCATGAGCTTGATCGTCTTCACCCTTCAGGCACACCTCAGCATTATGGCGGAACACTCGAGTGCCGTCCAAACTCAGCAATATCGCCGAAAGTTTCAGCATCCCATTCTGGCAATGTGCATACCCGCCAATCGGCGTGTGGCAACTTCCATCCAGGATGGCAAGCATGGCACGCTCGGCTATGATGGCAAACTCAGTTTTTCGATGACTAAGCCTCTTAAGCCGTGTTCGCAGCCTAGTATCATCGCTGCGCGCACAAAGGGCAATAACACCCTGTCCGACTGCTGGAATCATGGAGTCTAGGGCCAACAACTCCGCAACTTTATGTTCAAGGCCCAAGCGTTGTAAACCAGCATAGGACAACAAACTCGCTTCAGCCGAGCCGTCCTTCAATTTGCGTAGGCGAGTCTGGACGTTGCCACGCATCGGAACGATCTCAAGATCCGGGCGCAACATCAGAACTTGCGCCGCACGCCGCACCGAACAAGTACCAACTCGCGCACCCCGAGGCAAATCCTGCAAAGATTGGCCCAGAAACGCATCCCGAGCATCATCCCTCGGTAGCACGGCGGCAAGCACTATGCCGTCGGGTAAGGCATTCTCGAGGTCTTTTAAGGAATGCACTCCAAAATCAATGTCTTCATTCAAAAGCGCGTTATCAATCTCCTTGACAAACAATCCCTTGCCGCCAATATCGGCCAGCGAACCCTTTTGATACACATCACCAGCAGTCGTGATTTTGACAATCTCGGCACGCGTATCTGGCTCAAGCGCCGACAGGGCGGAGATGGCTCGCTCAGCCTGACAAACCGCAAGAATCGAGCATCGAGTACCAACCCACAAAATCTCTGGCTGCGTGCGAACCATTCACCAAGTCTCTTTCGATATAATGCTAGAACTCCATCTTCGAAGGGTATAGCTTGGGCCGTTGGCAGGGAAAAGCCTTAATTTTGCTCCATAATCGTTCACCATGACCACCACCTGCTGCACCCTACTCGCGCTGGAAAGTTCTTGCGATGAGACCGCGGTTGCTCTGCTGCGTCAGGATGCATCGGGGACGCGCGTATTGGCGGAAAACCTGCATTCACAAATCGCACAACACGCGGAATACGGTGGAGTCGTGCCCGAAATTGCCGCCCGCGCCCATTTGCACTATTTTCCCGATTTGATCCGCCAAACCTTATCCGAAGGCGGAATATTGATGGACAATCTCACCGCTATTGCTTGCACCACCGGGCCGGGCTTAATCGGTGGGCTGCTGGTGGGCAGCATGATGGCGCGCGCGATAGCACGAAGGGAAGGATTACCATTCTATGGCATTCACCATCTTGAAGGCCATTTGCTCAGCCCGCGTCTCGGGACCCTGCCCAGATCAAAACCGGAATTTCCGTATTTGGTACTCTTAGCCTCTGGCGGTCACACCCTGATCGTCCTCGCCGAAGGACTGGGGCAATATTGCATTCTGGGGCGCAGTCGCGATGATGCACTAGGCGAAGCCTTTGATAAATCTGCAATCATCATGGGATTACCCTATCCTGGCGGCCCGGTGCTGGAGCGTTACGCAGTAAAAGGTGAACCGGATCGTTTTAGCTTACCAAGTCCCCTGATAGGTTCCCGCGAAAAAGCCGACCGCATGAGCTGTGACTTTTCGTTCTCGGGATTAAAAACCGCCGTGGCACGCCTCTGGC
This sequence comes from Alphaproteobacteria bacterium, assembly GCA_013216065.1. Taxonomy (GTDB): domain Bacteria; phylum Pseudomonadota; class Alphaproteobacteria; order JABSOH01; family JABSOH01; genus JABSOH01. The sequence goes on along the minus strand of JABSOH010000020.1, from coordinate 363 downwards.
AAAAATTGCCACAAATGTCTGAGACCGCACGCTACCAGACCCAATGCGATATCGCCGCAGGCTTTCATCGTGTAGTCAGCAAAATTCTATGCAACCGTCTCGAGAACGCGCTTCAGCGGTTTCGTGTCCGTTACCCAAACCATGGTACTCACGCAATTCCAGTGGTGTTCGTTGGTGGCGTTTCGGCAAACCAGATTTTGCGTAATGCACTCGAAGGTTTATGCCAGCAAAAGAGCGCACAACTCTCGACAGTCCCGCATGCACTCTGTACAGATAACGCCGTAATGATTGCCTGTGCGGCCTTTGAGCGCATACAAGCCAACCTATCACCTGAACCAAACCACAACCCTGCCCGACCACGCT
>JABSOH010000002.1 GCA_013216065.1 Alphaproteobacteria bacterium | reverse complement strand
TCTGGTGCCAGCATTTGGACACCTGAAGCGAGGAATTTGGCTCTGATCTGGCTTTGCCACAAGGACTCGGCTGTGGCGAGTTGTGCTAGGGTGTTGACTGAGGCCATTTCGTTGGTTGGAAATTCGATATGCTGCACCGATAGGCTGTGTTGGGCGGCAAGCGCGACCAGATCCGTGAGGTAATATTCAGCCGCCGCGTTGTTGGCTTCTAGTGCGTCGAGTAGGGGCAAGATACCGCGGCCAAGCGCCATCACACCAGCATTACACAGCCGAATTTGACGATCAGTGTCGCTGGCGTCTTTTTCTTCGACAATCGCAGCAACAGTGCCGTCGGGGTTTTGTACTAAGCGCCCCAGCCCGTGTGGGTCATCAGGCCGCAACGTCGCTAGGCACAGCGCATGATCCTGCAATGCAGAAACCATGGCAACAAGGCTGGATGCTCCCATCAAAGGCTGATCGCCGTACAGAACCAACACGGGTAATTTGCGCTGAAAGTGTGGCAGGCCGCATTGTACGGCGTGTCCCGTGCCGCGACGCTCGGTTTGCTCGGCATAGCGAATTTCAAGACCATGCGGAGAGAACTCTTCGGTAATGTCGGCCTTGAAGGCAGGGAGATGCTGCGGGTCGTGGACAATAACAATCTCTGCAACAACAATATATTGCTCCATGTTCAGTGCAGTTCCTACTACATGACAAAGCATGCTGCGTCGTCCAACAGTGTGCAAGACTTTTGGAAGTTCACTGCCCATACGCATGCCTTCTCCAGCAGCGAGAATCAGAATATTGATGGCGGATGAAGTAGTTTGGGACATGGTGGCTCTATTCATAAAAGCAATGTTCGACACACACAGCCGAATATAGTCGAAATTTCCTGAGATTGTGGCTAAAGAAATGTCACATTTTATGACTGGTACTCGTAGTCCACCATCCAGACCTTGCTGTTGATGCCACCGTATGTGCCTTCAAGCAAAATCGGATAGGGCGGCGAGGTGGTATCGTTGGTGACCAGATACAGATTGAACACGATCGGCTCATCATCTTCAGGCTTGTCGTTGGAACGCACTTTGGTTGCGGTGACCGCGCAATGATGCACGTCGTCCCTTGCGCCGATTATCTCGTTCTCGGGCAAAGAAGTCACGCCGTGGTCTGTGATCACAAGATCAATACGATGCTGTGCAGTGAAGATTTTGCTTTCAAGAGCGCAATTGCCGCTATGTCGCATCTGCTGTGCAATTAGCATTGACACACTCGCTGGATCAGTGCTGCCGCTTAAGACATCTTTGGGGTATTGCTCAATCTCAAAGCCAGAATCTTTGGGTGAGTATTCGAATGTCGGATCTTTATCGGAATAGAAAAATACTGTGCTGTGGGTCTCTTTGCCACGCCAGACTGCATCTGTGGTGAATTTGCGCGGCTGAATGTTCGTGTCGTTGATCTTGCCGTAGCTCTGATAGCTGCTTTCGATGTTGAGCAGGGATTGTACAAACCCGACCCCGCGCATCAATGCATTGATGGTGTAGTCGTTTTTGGTGATTTGGTAGCGCGTCTCAAGTTCAGCAACCTCGAATCCCCCGGCAAAAACTTGATAACGATAGAGATGCTCTCCGGACTTTGTCGCTTGTCCAGCCTGAGCAAAGCCCAACATGATCATCACGCTGAGGACAAAACTTCGGTGCAGAATACCTACAGAGAGATTTTTTTGCTTGCAGGCCTGTAGACTTTTGCGATAAGAACAAATATAGAACATTTGTGGTGAACGTCCTTCAAAGTGTTTCACCCATACTACCCGATTTTACGTCAAAAAAAGAACCCTATTTCACCGCTGGGCGGATAATGTTAGGAGAAGATATGAATGATTTGTGATCAGTTGGCTGCCTTGAGTTTGTTAGAGAATTTGAGGGGTGGGTGGGTTTCAGGCTAGATGATAAGTTAGGGCATTGTAACCCCAGAGGAGAATAGCTTTCGCCCGTTTCCGAACAACTTTTTTGAGGCTCGTTTTTTGGTGACCATGCATTTAGCCGTTCACGTCCTTTTGGGATTTCGCCTTTCACCATTCAGGAGAATAACAAATGCCATATATCGGAGTTGACCTCCGTACGAATTCTTTTACGATCTGTCGTCTTGATGCGGACGGGTTGGAGAGCTTTGAAACCTATCAGCTTTCAGAGGCTGATGTTGGGCAGTTTTGCCTGAGCCCTTGGTGCTGGCGATGAGTTGGCGCTTGAAACGACGGGTAATTTCGCCTGGTTCTGTGATGTGGTTCGCCCGTGTATTGGCCGGATCGTGGCGGTGAACCCGGGTCAGTTCCAGATGATCCGCCAATCGGTAAAAAGGACAGATCATGACGATGCCTGGGCTTTGGCATTCTTGCTTTCCCAAGATGTGTTGTCAGAGACGCGTTTGAAATTTGTGGCTGAGAGGCCGAACTGGCATCGCTGGTTCAGACCTGTGACGGCTTTGTGAAGAGCCGCACGTTGTTATTGAACAGGATCCACGCTCTCTGTAATCGTCGAGGAACGAAGCTCAAAAAGGAAGGTTTGGCGAGTCAGAAGAAACCATTTGTGCTTGACCTTAGCCAGTTCACGCAGCTCGAATGCATTGAACTTGATGCGTTGTGCGAGCAGACCCTAAACCCAACGACTGCACTTGCGAAGCTGGATAATATGGTATCGAACCATATCGGGATTGTACCGCGGGTCAGCCAATCAAATCAGCAATCGATGGCGTAGTATCACTAAGCGAGCAACAAACGCATGCGCACGGCGCTGGTACACTGATCGTGATTCGTCACACTGGCCATCTCAACAGTTTTTATCGGCTCATCAAAGAATGTCGAGGCCTATGCAAGGCTATCATCGCAACAGAGTAAAAATTACTGACGATCACCTAGACACATACTAAAACTGCTGGGTATTCAATGATTTTACACGGTTCGAGATTGAGCAAAGTCAATTACATAATGGACAATCGTCAATTTAGGAGAATACTCATGGCAAAAACAACATTAACAGTGGCTACCAAGGACAACCAGACGATGAATTTAGACAAAAGCAAGGCATTAAGTGCCGCCCTTAGCCAAATCGAAAAGGCCTTTGGCAAGGGCGCGATCATGAAACTCGGTGCAAATGGTAGTGCGGTGCAAGACATCGCCTCAATTTCTTCAGGTTCGTTGGGCTTAGATATTGCGCTGGGTATTGGAGGGTTGCCGCGCGGGCGTATCATCGAAATTTTCGGTACTGAATCGAGCGGTAAGACGACGCTGGCTTTGCATGTTATTGCCGAAGCGCAAAAGTCTGGTGGCATCTGTGCATTTATCGATGCAGAACACGCGCTGGATGCTGGCTATGCTGGTAAATTGGGGTGTGATTTGGACAATTTGGTTATTTCACAACCAGATACTGGCGAGCAGGCCTTGGAGATTACTGAAACTCTGGTGCGCTCGAATGCGCTGGATGTGATCGTGGTGGATTCAGTAGCGGCCTTGACTCCGAAGTCCGAAATCGAAGGCGATATGGGTGATATGCATGTTGGTTTGCAAGCTCGCCTGATGAGTCAGGCTCTGCGTAAGTTGACAGGGGCGATCAGCCGTTCAAAATGCATGGTGATTTTCATCAATCAAATCCGTATGAAAATTGGAGTTTCTTTTGGCAATCCCGAAACTACTTCTGGCGGTAACGCGCTGAAATTCTACGCGTCGGTGCGTTTGGATATCCGTCGTATCGGGGCGATCAAGAACAAAGACGAGGTCTTGGGCAATCAGACTCGGGTGCGGGTGGTCAAGAACAAAGTCGCGCCACCGTTCCGAGTGGTGGAGTTTGATATCCTGTATGGCACGGGCATCTCGAAAATGGGCGAATTGATCGATTTGGGCGAGAATGCGGGTCTGATCGAGAAATCCGGCTCGTGGTTTTCGGTCGAAGGCACGCGTATTGGGCAGGGGCGCGATAATGCGCGTAACTATCTGGCATCAAATCCCGAGATTGCGCAATTGATCGAGAACAAAATTCGCGCGAACGCGGGCCTGCTCAAAGAGGTGCTGTTGCAGGTGGGTGAGCCTAAAGCTGAGGCTGATGCCGATGCTTTAGGCGATGATAAGCCGGGCAACTAGTGCCTACTACTATTCAATCCGCCCTGTGTGCTAGAATTCCAGCGGGATATGGCGGTAGCGAGGGCAGGGGTGTTGTTGTAGTCGAAGGATGGTGATATCCGGTGATATTCATGCCGACAGTGTGTACCTTAAAGTAGGCCGCGCATGATCGTTTGCGCCTAGGCTGAGGTACAATCCGCTACAGACTGGATTCAGGTTTTGGGGGCAAAGGGGGGGCAAGATAGTCGAGATTTAAGCTGAGACAGGCTGCCTGATTACTTGTGATGGTACGCCGAACTTGGTTAGCAATCTCGGTGGGCGTGCTATTTGATGGCATCGGGATTGGGGTATCCGGGATTGAACATGAGGCCGCCATAGTCAATGACGGCTTGTTTGGCGCGGACATTGACCCTGTTTGAGAAATGCTCGCCCCCATGCAAGGTTCACTAATGTTCGGCGAATGGCTTGGGATCCTAGTTTCATGCTGGACGTCCGCTAGTGGCGAGGTCGTATGGGATACTGCGTACAAGCAATATTGATCCCATTTAAATCTCGGCGATAGATCCAGCGCAGGAAACTCAAAGTCCTAGGGCGTAGACTCATAAGTACCAAACAACGATAGCGGCGATATGTGCGGCGTCTTTGAAAGCCGAGATGCAGCGAAAGATGCGCGGGTGCGTCAGTCTTTGAGGTGGGTTGAACATACGTTCGATGATGTTGCGCAAATCTATCACGATCCACACACGGGGGCGAAAGCTGATGCTGGCAGATCGCGCGCATGGACAAGTTACATCCACTGATTTAGGAACAGGCGATAGCACAATGTGGCACCCAGGCCGTCGTGTTCATGGCCAATCAGCAATCGGGCATGGCGGCGATCCTTTGCCCGACTTGATCGCTTCTTTTTCTTCTTCGTTGTTATGCTGGCGGAGAGTTCCGACGGCATCGACCAATTGCCCTTTCAGGGCGAGAAAGCCCTGTTCGTGCAAAGCCGCACGGGAAAACAAAACCTCGTCTGCCTTGGTCAGAATTTCGGCAAAATCGCGTTTCGTCCGGCACAGGCCTGGAAAAGTTCAATCCGGGAAACCGCATCCAACTCAAGCGGATGAAAAACCCGGTCTGCTCATCGGACAAGCCATACATGAAATCAGGATTTTGAACATCAAAACATGAGCGGGACGACCTCCACGACTGCGGTCTGCCTTGGGCACGGCCCACTCCAAAGCGGGGCGGAAAATCTTGAAATCAACACCACAGCCTCCAACGGATCGCCCGATTGGGAAATCTTTGCCAAACGTTCATCAAGATCGAAAAAAACCGGATTGCATCATCACCCCCCTGAAATTCAATGCGTTCTATTGAATCAGAAAAACGCGACTTGAGCGAGGTTTTCAGGGGTGTCCAGGTATGAGCGCATCTGTTATATCTGGTTGCAACACATCTCCAGTCTGTGAGTTTCGCGAACATATTTTCGACTTTGTGTCGTTGTTTATAGAGAGTTTTATCGTAGGGAATGAGAGTTTTGCGGTTCTTCTTTGGCGGGGCTCTATACCTTTATCTCGCAGAGCGTCCCTGAACCAGTCAGCATCATAGCCGCGATCAGCCAACAGGTGTTTGGCGCATGGCAATATATCCAAAATAATTTCAACTCCTTTATAATCACTCCTTCAAATAGAAACACCATAACCGAAAGCCATCACAGACAGCATGAAGTTTCGAGTTCAGACCGCCTCTGGTTCGACCGATAGCCCATCCCTTTTTCAAGGAGCGACGCCGCTGTGCGATGGGCTTTAAGGTGCGTTGCGTCTATCCGCGGTGGTTCTGGAATATTTTCAGATCCAACAAGGACGGTGAATATTTTGTCAAACACACCCCCATTGCACGAAGCGATTATAGGGCATCTTATGCGGGCCGTATTCTTTGGGCACATCGCGCTATTGCAGACCGCGTTTCAGAACATCCCGCCAATAATCATCCACGCGAGGCACACCGCGTGACGGCGGAAAGTAAGGTTAGATCCTGTTTAATGGTGAGTTTGTTAACCAATATAAATCGCTCATTACTTCTTCTTCACAAGTGAATCATCAATCACCGGCTTACAGAACCTCCTTTATAGGTCCTGGAGCCTAGGCAGTATTTGCCCAGACGATCTGCCGCACTAGTCACAAAACTTGATCGACATGCAGGAAACACATCGCGGACTTCAACGATTTTGCTGGCCTGATGGGCGCGATGGACCTAATGATCAGTATTGACAGCGCACCCCTAAACCTTGCTGGCGCGTTGAGGATGCACGTATGGGGGCTAATTCCCCTTCACCCAAAAAAACAAACCCTGGCTTGGGGCATTGAGAGAACTCTCAGCTCTTGGTATGATGGTCTGCATTTGTATTGCCAAACCGCGCCGGGCAACTGATCTGGAGTCTTGAGCACGGTTCACGACGGTCTTAATCAACATTTCTCCTCTCAGGCTTGAGACACTGATGGTGCGCCCCGAAGTCCTTTACCCCTACTTTACTGATCTTGCGGCTTTAAGTGGCGTTGGCAAAAAGACTCGCGCGAGGCTCGCGAGGCTCTGCGGTGAAAGGCTCGTCGACCTGCTGTTTCACTTGCCGCGAGAAATGCTGAACCGCCGCCAAAGCGATGACCTGCGCCCTGGTGTCCATACCCTTGTTGCGGAAATTCTGCGCCATC
>JABSOH010000198.1 GCA_013216065.1 Alphaproteobacteria bacterium | reverse complement strand
AAAAGCGATTTCTTCGGCGGTTGAAGGACGACCAAGGGTTTGATTGCGCTGTGGGAAACGGCCAAAGCGTGCAATGATTACACGATGCATCTGTGCAAATTTGACAAAGTTGTCATCACCAACAAGTTCTTGGCCGAGCCGAATGCATTCGTCTTGATCTGCGAGATCTTCGCTGTGCATAAAAGGTAAGAAGCAGAACGAGCGCCATTTTTGTGGAATGTTCTGATACAGTTTTTGGTCGCGAATATGGCGTGCTATCTTGAGCGTGATGGCATCATGGCGAAAGGCTTCTGGTGTATCGCGATGCACGTTCCGTGAAAATTGATCAATCGCGATGCAACTTGCCAGCGCGCCACCAGAAGTTTCGACCCACGTTTGGTATGCTCCATCGGTTAATTGTTGCATACAGTCTAAAAAACGTGCGCGTATGGTCGCATCAAATGTAGAGTCTTTGGTAAAGTACTGCTCAGGCGCGGTTTCGATGAACCAGAAATGCAATATCTCCATAGCCTCCTCTGGCATGTCCCCAAGGTGTTCTATGGCTTCTGATGCTGAAAAATCATTCATGATAGGGTTCCTGAGTAGTAGATTGGAATATGATTGTATTTTTAAAACGTACGATCCATTTCGCAATTGTTATTGTGCTTTTAATTGGACACCTCTTAAGAACACTTTTTCAAAGAGTGTTGCAAAATTTTCCTGAATAGTTTGATTTCAAGGATTTCAAGTTAATTATTGACAATAACAGACCAAATTACTCCTGTTTTTAAGCATAATTTCCTGCCCAGAAACAAGAGATAGGTGAATTTGGACGGTGTCAACAGGTTTGTTTTTTGGGTGCCAGAGTAATTTTGTTGGCGGGGTTCATGCAAATAACCTTGAAAGTTATCTCGGTTTCAACCTTAATTGCACCCCACAGCAAGCACAGGTTAAACCGAACCCTTGCTCAATGATCCAGCGGGTTTTAACTGCTCTTGCCAATATTTTAGCGGATGAGGCTTCTAACCTTCGCTATGCAGGCACTTTGTCAGCCATGATCCGTGCCGTCCGTTGCACCGTCATCGCAACAAAATGCGCTGTCTCGCCCCCATTTACAGGGCGAGCCAGTATTTTCTCAGCATAGCCATCGGCATCCACACGCAGAGAACCTTTGTGGCCAAAATAACTCTTGCGGCCCTTCTTCAGCCAGCGCGCATCCTCATCAACCGACAGGCGTATACCGGCTTCAAGCTTACGAGCCATCTTCTTCGATTCGATCCTCTGCCATCAACGAACCTCTTTGCAAGGGCGTGCGGCACTTTCAATGATCGTCGCGTCACGTTGCTGAGTCTACCTCAACCTTCAAATGCCGCGCTGCCAACTGATGGTTTACCTCCACCAGCAACTTCCCATAAAGCTCCAACTTAATCAGTGCATTTCGAAATGGTAAATCGTACTGTGATCCGGTGTGTTATCAAATATATCCGCAGCGCATGCTCCAGATCACGAGTTGTGCCATTGGTCGAGCAACAGAATCTTAAGCATCAGGTCAATGTCATATAATCCTTGCGATCGAGGCCAGACCCGTACCTTAATCAACTCGCCGCCAAAACCTCAGTCTTCCTCAGGTGATGATCAGGCGATGTCCGATCTGAAATTGTGTGCATGAATAAATGCATCAATAATTTACCTTCAGGGACAATGGATCACACTTAAACGCTTGGGGAGACAAGATATTCAGTACAAAAGTGACAGGATTTTTGTATCAACTGACCTTGTGACTTGCTCTCCTATCGTCCCTCACTTATCTTGAGAGTCCGCGGGGATTGTAATCACAGGTTTTGTTTTGTGCAAGCCCCCCCGTTTAGCTCAAGCGTCCGGCGCGCTTGTGCCGGGGTCTGATTTTTGAGCCGGCCTGACGTGATTGTCATCATCTCGCCATGGAGGCAGTTTGTGCCGCGCGTCTTCGAGTGTTTCAAACAGCTCTTCGTTCAATAGC
>JABSOH010000197.1 GCA_013216065.1 Alphaproteobacteria bacterium | reverse complement strand
AAATCTCGTAGAAAACGCTTTCCTGCACCTGAAACGTTGGCTGCAACAGGATACGCCCAAAACTCTGCATCGCCGCTATACACATCAGATGCATTGCACTAGGGCTCAATATTTCGTGACTACACTATCTAAATTGCTGACAATTGAGGTCTGGAACTCGAAAACCAGATGCTGTCCAGATCGCTCGAAACACTAAATGCGCTTTGGTGAATATCTTTGTCGACAACAATCGCCGAAATGCAAAGAACAGACTACCTGAAAAATGGTTCTTAGAGGTGTCCAGATGGATTAGCGGCTGGTTACGAAAGGCGCGGATACAGGAGATGTTCACCGAATGACACCAATCACCACGGGCAAAGCCCCTACTTGCAATGCCATGCGTACGCCGCGTTTAATGTTGTCGTGGCTTTGGTTGGTGTCAGTATGCGCGATATCGGCATCCCCAAGATTGCGACCCCGCTTGACAGGTAGGTGATGTCGTCCTCAAAGTTGTAGGCGTCGTCGTGTCCAAAGGAAAACAGAGTCGAGGCTACGCGCACCCGCATAGGGGGCACAAGCGCTCCAGCACGATACCGCCAAGAATCGCAATATTGGCGGCGATTTGTCAAAAGTTGCATCTCCCACGAATGGCAAGTTCAATCACCCCTGATCGTGATCCGTTCTTGACCACGATGCTTAGCCTTTGTAGTTCCGCACCGCTTCGGTGATCATGGCTTCGGCCTCAGCAGCGCCTTTCCAGTCGCGCAGTTTAACCCACTTGCCAGATTCTAAGGCTTTGTAGTTCTCGAAGAAATGCATAATACGCGCTAGAACTATTTCTGGTAAATCGCCATGGTTCTGCACGTCGTTGTAGACTTTAGTCAATTTTTGATGCGGCACAGCAAGGATTTTCACGTCTTCACCGCCCTCATCCTCCATTTCCAAGACACCAATCGGGCGGGCACGTACCACCGCACCGGGTTGGATCGGAAATTCGCTGATCACCAGCACGTCGATCGGGTCATCATCTCCAGCCAGCGTCGCGGGGACAAAGCCATAATTCGCCGGATAAAACATTGCGGTAGGCATGAAGCGATCCACTAGCAATGCGCCGGACTTCTTGTCGCATTCGTACTTGACTGGATTGCTGCCTTGGGAGACTTCGATGATGACGTTGATATCTTGAGGCGGGTTTGTCCCTGCGCTGATGTTGTTTAAATCCATAGGATGAGCCTTTTAATAAAAAGAGGTTTATCAAATGCTGAGATTATAACCGAAGTCGCGTATCCTGCCTACTCTGTTCGCTGGTCTGTTCGTTTGTTTGATCGTGGGGCTGATATTTTTCTATCAAGATTTTCAACAACACCAAAACCGGTAAACCTGCGATGGCGGTGATCAGGAAAAACGGTGTCCAGCCGAAGTTATCGGCGACCCAACCACCGCCGGCGGCAAAGAATTTGCCGCCAAAGACCATCACTGAAGTAAACAGCGCGAATTGTTGCACCGAGAAGGCGCGATTACACAGGAACGAGAAATAGGCGACGAATGCGGTGGTGGCGATTCCGGCCGAGAGATTTTCGATGGTGACCACCACCATGTACATCGCTTTATTTGCTGCGACGTGGAGGATTAGCAAGTAGAATAGATTGGATATCGCGGCGATGAGTGCGCCTAAGAACATGGTGCGCATGATTCCTGCGGCGCGTACCATCAAACCTGCCAACGCCGCCCCTACCAAGGTGACGCCGAGGCCATAGGTTCCACTGATGGCAGCAATTTGTGTCTTAGAATAGCCCATTTCGAGATAGAATGGCTTTGCCATTACGCCGAGCAGGATATCGGCATAACGATAGAGGAAAATCACGGCAAGAATCAGCAGCCAATCTGGGCGTTTAAGGAACTCTAAAAACGGGCCTAGGATATTGTCCTGCAACCAATCAACATAACGGTTGTGCAGTTCGACGGCACGAGGTGGTTTTTCTGGCCTTTGAGGCTCGGGGTGAAGCAGTGTAGCGATGAGTCCGACGACACCAAATCCAGCCATGGTGGCGTAGGC
>JABSOH010000196.1 GCA_013216065.1 Alphaproteobacteria bacterium | reverse complement strand
TTCCCGGATAGCATAAACATGGCGACTAACGTCAAAAGAATACCTCATGCATAAACTGGATCATTTTTTCGTCATTTATTCTTAACCACCATGGCAATGTCAAAGCTGAGGCCACGATTGAAAATTTTCCCGATGGTCGGGTTTGGTACGGCTTGGCTGCCGCCGCAGAGTATCATGATCGCGATTGGCTTGCTGCACATCTTCCCAAAGATGGCATTATCACCTTAAAGAGCCACATAGACGAGTATTCAATTTTGCTCATCGGCTGTGGGTTAAAGGCTCGGGCGTTACTTTCGGGCGTGGCGCGCGGGGATTGGTTGGTGGCGGCGTTTCCGTGGTTATCGGTGTGTGTCCGGTAAGCTTGCTTATGAAAGCTACATCAAGCAAGCTCTATCGCTATGCCGTCTATATCGACGATCAGAGAAGCGGGTAAGGCTTTTGGTGCTCTTGCCGTAGAGTCCATGCGGATGGCAAAGGGCTATCTACACTGGGCATCCGAGTTGATCACAAAGTTCAATCCTCTGGAATCCGGGATTCGGCGTTTCGTGCGTTTCGATCAGGATTTTATCGGCAAGACTGTTTGGTGCGCCGTGCAGCAGGCAGGCTCGCGGCGTGAATTGCTGATGTTCGGGATCGATTGTTGATCATGCGCCTTTTGCGGTATCCCGTGCGGCGAAGTCGTTGGTACGGGAACCTCTGCGGCATGGGAGCATTTGGTCGCAAAAACCTTGTCTTTGCCTTTGTCGACGCAGTGTGCGCGTCCAAAGAGGACGGATTTGCAGTCGATATCGTAGGTGTGCCTATTAGCCTAGGCCGATATCACGATGTTCGTTCGATCCAGAGAATGCGAGGCTTAAAGAATAGGCGTGATTGCTTGACTCTTGTCTTCAAATACGTTTCTTCGTATCTGCAAACAGAGTTGAAAGAATGTACAAGTTGCCTCTGTCAGTGCTCGTCCGCAAGATCGGGCGAAATCCACACATGGGTATTCGGAGTGTAGCGCAGCCTGGTAGCGCACTTGTCTGGGGGACAAGGGGTCGTAGGTTCAAATCCTGCCACTCCGACCATGTTTGTGAGGGCATTGTTTTTTCTCTTATAGCGGCCGATTGGTCAGGGAGAGTCTTGTGCTGTACGGCAACAAGCGCAAGAGATTCAAATGGGGAGATGTATTTCAAAATTTTTGCCTTGAAATCCCTTTGCGATGGATTTTGCTGCGAGGTCCGGGGTGATCACTATCGGCATAGCAAAGATGTTTTTCGCCGTCATTAGGGCGGTGACAAAGTCCAGGTTGATCAGGTGCACACGAGTCTACGCAACATTTCAGTGCGTAAAGATTCGGTGATGTTGATGAGCCCCGTCTTGGAGGTGGAGTAAGGTTGTTCACCGGGCAGGTCGATGAATCTTGCGATATTCACGGTAAGTGCCGATTGCAAATGGCCTTGCTATTAGTGAAAGGCAGCAGTATTTTGACTGCTTGCTGAGAGCCGAACAGGTTGGTGTGGATGATTTGCTGACATTGCTCAAGATCAAGTCCGCTAAAGCGCATGGGTTGGTATATCGCCAATAAAATCATCATGCTATTGATCACCTCATATGCCTTTTTCGGCCAGCAATCAGGTCGAATTGTGCATCGTTCCCGGTGCCGACCATCTCAGCGTGTTAGACGGATTATACAGCTGCGTCGTCGCGCTGATGCGGACCATCCGTCGAGCACATTCACAACGTGAGAAGATAGACTCCCAGGGCGCAACGATAGATAATAAATGGCAGATAGCCGATGCGCTCCAGCACCCAAATCATGGCTGGTATCGCGAGCATGGAGGCGACGAATGATGCCAGTACTGCCAGCCCGATCGACGTGCTTAGAGTGAAGTTACCTGAGTTAAGCACCTGATAGCCCCCCAAAGTTGCCGCGCCTGCAATTACTGGCATCGACATTAGCAGTGCAATCCGCGCGGCCTCAGGGGCACTGTAGCCCAGCGAAAGTGCCGCCGTCATAGTGACACCGGAGCGGCTTGCTCCTGGCACCAGAGCTAAAATTTGCGCAAAACCCATCGTGAGCGCGCTACCGATGCTCCAATCCT
>JABSOH010000195.1 GCA_013216065.1 Alphaproteobacteria bacterium | reverse complement strand
TGCTCATCGGACAAGCCATACATAAAATCAGGATTTTGAACATCAAAACATGAGCGGGACGACCTCCACGACTGCGGCCTGCTCCGGGCACGACCCGCTCCAAAGCGGGGCGGAAAATCTTGAAATCAACGGCACAGCCTCCAACGGATCGCCCGATTAGGAAATCTTCGCCATATGAAACAAGTTTACGACAGAATGATAGAAGAAAACAAACCCGCAAAAGTTGCCATCACCGCCATCATGAAACGCATGGTCGTTCCAGAAAATACCCTTTTGCGTGATGGGCAAAAATGGAACCAAATTACTCCTTAGACTATAACGGATACTTATCTTGGAACGGACTAATTCTTGTCTTTATCGACCAGACGGTTCGAAGCAATCCACGGCATCATCGCACGCAATTTTCTGCCAACCTCTTCGATGGGGTGCTCGGCACCCAAACGACGGCGGGCTTTGAACGAGCTTTGGTAGGCTTCGTTCTCGAGCATCCAGTCACGCGCAAACTTGCCGCTTTGGATGTCGTCCAACACACGTTTCATCTCGGCCTTAGTCTCGGGCGTAACCAAGCGCGGGCCTGAAACGTAAGAGCCGTATTCCGCCGTGTTCGAGACCGAGTACAGCATGTTGCCAATACCCCCTTCATAAATCAAATCGACGATCAATTTCACTTCGTGCAGACACTCGAAGTAGGCCATCTCTGGCGAGTATCCGGCTTCCGTCAAGACCTCGTACCCAGCACGGATCAGTTCAACAAGACCGCCGCACAAGACGGCCTGCTCGCCAAACAGATCGGTTTCACACTCCTCGCGGAAGCTGGTCTCGATGATTCCCGAACGCCCGCCACCAATAGCTGAGGCATACGACAACGCCAAATCGTGCGCATTCCCGCTCGGGTCTTGCTGCACAGCAAGCAGGCACGGCACCCCATTGCCCTTAAGGTACTCGCCACGCACTGTGTGGCCAGGGCCTTTCGGCGCTACCATTAGCACATCAAGATCGGCCCGAGGCTCAATCAGGCTGAAATGTACCGCAAGACCGTGAGCAAAAGCAATCGCCGCACCCTGTTTTAGATTATTGTGCAACGAGGTATAATAAATCTTCGGCTGCAACTCGTCCGGCGCGAGGATCATGACCAAGTCAGCATCCTTCGCAGCCTCTTCAGGGGTCTGTACCGTAAAGCCCGCCTCTTCAGCTTTGACCCTAGTCGCCGAGCCTTCGCGCAGAGCAATCGTCACACCGACAACACCCGAATCGCGCAGGTTCTGCGCGTGGGCATGGCCTTGAGAGCCGTAACCCAGAATCACGACTCTTTTTTGTCTGATCAAGCTGATATCAGCATCAGAATCATAATATACCCGCATAATGTGTTCTCCCTAAAACTTCCAGCAAAATTGAGGCAAATTTATTAAGCGACATCGACTTTCGACATCTGCGACGACGATAGGCTCAAGCTTGTGCCGCGACTGATCGCCACCACCCCGGAGCGCGCAACCTCTATCTGCCCTAGATCGTTCATTAAATCAACAAACGCGTTCAGCTTCCCCGAAGACCCTTCGAGTTGAAACACAAACGAACCCGCCGTCGTATCGGCGACCTTAGCCTTAAAAATATCAGCAATGCGCAAGGACTCGCGACGTTCAGCCCCAGCCGCCACCAGCTTGATCAGAGCAAGCTCTTTCTCGACGCTAGGCCCATCGGTAGTGAGATCATAGACTTCGTGGACCGGAACGAGCCGCGCCAATTGCGCTTTGATCTGATCGATCACCATTGACGTGCCGCTCGTAACAATATTGATCCGACTAACATTGTGTTCATCGGTTATCGAAGAAACCGTCAAGCTTTCAATATTGTAACCACGGCCAGAGAACAACCCAACCACGCGCGCCAGTACGCCGGGTAAGTTATCGACCAGTACAACCAGAGTATGCATTTCTTTCATCGATCTCTCCTAATGCTGTTGCTGCTACACCAAGACTCTACCGACCTTAGCGGCTTTTTTTGATACACGATCCTCAGTCGAGAACAACATCTCGTTATGTGCGCCCCCTGATGGGATCATCGGGAAGCAATTTTCGGTTTTATCAACATGGACATCACAGATCACAAAACCATCGTAATCAATCATCTCCT
>JABSOH010000194.1 GCA_013216065.1 Alphaproteobacteria bacterium | reverse complement strand
CGAAGCGATGGCTCGACAGGACGCAGAACGCACTGATCTGCGCAAGCAGATCGGCTCGTTACGCACCAGAATACGGGATACCTTGCCGGACGGTACCGATCTCTACCATCATGCCCTGTCATTGATGGAACAACGACCACGCCTGACCTGGGCACTGGACAGACTTGTGGCCCTGTATCAGCAACTGCAAAATCTCTGGAAAGACATCGTGCAGTGGTTCAATGATCACGATGCAGAAGAGGCAGATGACCACGAAAATTGCAGACGGGGGCGCAATGAATTGCAGACACTAATACAAGACTACAACACAAGCGAAAGTTTTTGTAAAAAAGCTGAGGTGCGGGAGGACACCCCCCGCACCAACATCCTGCCCCCCGATCAACGGCAAACAGAAGCAAAAGTTTGGCACAATCGAACCGTCAGTCTGGCTGATGTCATGCAGTTGATCAAAATTCCTTATAACGGCCAGATGTACCAGATGGTGCGGGGTCAACCGATCAACGTCTCCGGCCTGGCCGAAGCGGCTGAGAAGAACTGTGCCTTACTCGGCATTTCTGTTCATGCCTGGCAAGAAGCCTGTCGGATCATGGGAACCCAGACCGCCTCGGCCTGTGTGGCCTCAATTGAGGCCAAGGGCGCACGAGTCCATAATCCCGGCGGCTATCTGCGGGGGATGACGGCCAAGGCGATACAGGGCAAGCTCGATCTGGCTAAAACGGTGCGAGGGCTATGCCGAAGCTGACTGTTTGTGTTCCTGAAGCAAACGATAAAAGTCCGCCCAGGCAGTCTCATGCAGGACCACATCAACCGTTTCTCCAATGCGTGACGTCATGATCGGATGCAGGATGATTTTCTTGACCAAAACGGTCAATTGCGCACGCCAGTGGTCATTCTTTTGCCGGTCGGCAAGGCCAACCCGCAGCTGCTCCAGAGCCTGTAACATGACCGACCGGGCATTCTCCTGCACGGTGATCGGATATTGGCATTCTTCAGCGCGAAGGGCAATTCTCTGGTGATCAAGCTGGCGAATTTTATGCATGACTTCCTGTATCGGGCGATCATCTTCACCAAGAGTTTCCGCAAGTTGTTCTATGTTTCGGGTCAGATGATCAATTTGGGCCTTGTTTTGGCGGTTTCGCTGTATTTCGTCGTGGAAGAACTGCTGCAGATCACCAAACCAT
Source organism: Alphaproteobacteria bacterium (assembly GCA_013216065.1). Classification (GTDB taxonomy): domain Bacteria; phylum Pseudomonadota; class Alphaproteobacteria; order JABSOH01; family JABSOH01; genus JABSOH01. The sequence goes on along the minus strand of JABSOH010000194.1, from coordinate 1,004 downwards.
TCCTGTCTGGACTTGTCGTCCAGACTGACTTGCAACACGCGAAAGACATGGTACAGAATATCCTCGATATTCATGCCGCGGGCATTGTCACAGGTGCGAAACTGGCGATAGGATGAGCAGACGAAGCGCCTGGCATTGGCGATGGTCTTTTTGCCGCTGCAGACGCCGCAATAAACCAGATCGGCACAGGGGTTTTTGACATGCTTCCTGTAGGGCTTTCTTCCGGGCTTTTTTATGTCCAGCAGCCTCTTTTGCACACGATACCACAGCACATCATCAATAATCCGTAATTCCGGTTTATCGTTGATCACCCATTCCGATTGAGGATTGGGAAAGCTGGTTCTCTTGCCCGTCTCAGGGTTCAGTCTGAAGCTTTTGATGTTCCAGAGATGCCGCCCGATATAGAGTTCATTATTCAGGATGCCATAATTACGTCCACTGCCAGAGATATGTAAAGAGCTTCCTGACCACTTTTTACCCTTTGGTGACGGGATGCCTTCGGCATTGAAGATGCCGATCATGGAACCCAGCGAATGGCCTTCGGCGAACAGGGTGAAAGCGCGTCTGATGATCGCAGCCTTGTCTGGATCAATGTCTCTTTCACCCCTGATCTCATGGCCATCGCGGATCTTCATCCTGTAGCCATAAGGCATGGAAAAGATTTTACCTTTCAGGGCCTGCCCTTCATGGGAGCGTTTGACCTGATGGCGCATGGTTTTGAGAAACAGGGCGTTCATGGTGCCTTTGAAGCCGATATGCAATTCATTGATTTCGCCTTCAAGGAAGGTGTTCATCACCACACCATGGAATTGCGCCAGTTGAAAAACGCTGGCGGTATCCTTCATATTGCGGGAGAGACGATCGAGTGACTCAATGACCATCAGGTCAATGTTCCGTTGTCTGACCTGATCGAGCAGCCTGGACAGGCCATGACGCATTTTATGCTCACCCGTGATGGCGTCATCAGAAAAAATGATCGGTTCATCGTTGATGTGCAGTTGGGT
>JABSOH010000193.1 GCA_013216065.1 Alphaproteobacteria bacterium | reverse complement strand
CGCTCTTGACTCTGCTCGTGACCCCAGCGAGCCTCTATCTCATTGAGCGCAAACGTTGGGATGCAGAACACAAGACCCCACCAAGTGCTGCTGATACTCCAAAAGCAGACCCCGAAATTTCTGATGAATCAGAGACACCGTAGCCGCAAAGCCTTGGTTTACAACACAGATTTGATATCTAGCACCAAACTATCTGATCTGAGGCAAAACTACAGATCAGCGACCGTCTTTTCGAGATATTCCCGGTGTAGAACTGTCAAAATCAGCGCGTCAGCACGCGGAAAATCGAACCGAGCCAAAAACTTGCGATTGTACTCGCGCTGAACCTCCAAACCTTTGGCATGCGGATCATGAAGTGCTACCCGCAGACTATCCCCATCGAGTATACTGATCACACCAAATACCGTGGAGTGCCGAAGATCCGCGCAATCCTCCTTGAAGATCAGCCATAAAATTGACATCGTAGCTGCGCTTAAAGTGACCTCTTGCGCTGTAAGATCAGCCACGGCCTGTTCAGCAAGAAAATGCGCCATCGAATCGTTCAAACGTCGTCCAGCCAAAATCACCTTGGGCATATAGCCCTTGGCCTGCGCTTGAGGTCTGAAACTTGGCAACTAGGTGCTGCCCGGATCGCTTGAGACACTAAATATGCTTTGAGAATACCTTTGTCGGCAACAATCGCCGCAACGCATCGGGCTGGGGCCGTTTCAGACAACGACAGCGGCTTGATTCGGAGATTCAGTTGCAACTCACAGTACCAATGTACGCGTTTGTGGTTCCAGAGAAAACCCCGTACATTGCGTGGATACAAAAAACACAGCCCACCAAACCCGGTGCCTGGCCGTCAGGCGCACCAGCCAATCTGCAATTTCTGCATTCTCGTCCTTGAATATCCACCCATAACGATAACAACTCTCACTGGCTTTAAATGTTCAACAGATAAGGCGAACTTGTGTTGGAGTACTGCTGCTTCGGTCATCTCTTTGTGCTGGGATGGTCTTCATGCTTTTTCCAAGAGCCTCCCTTCAGTAAATCATTTTGCGGGTTTAACTCCGCATACACCTTCTCTAAAAGCCTATGCTGCCCAGACCACTCTTCAACTCCGATATCATCAAGGTGTCCATGCTGCCGTAGTTTCGCATGCTACTTGTATAAAGCGCGCGCTGCTCATTCCGTGCTCCCGGCAAAGAGCCACAACTGAAACCCCATTTTCAGACTACTTCAGGATCGTCATAAAGTCTTGCCTTCTTCATTCAGGATCTCCTCAGTTTATTGTATCAAGAAAGTTCTATTACAAAACGCCCTCAATTTTCGGGGGGATTGCCTTTAAGGTGTAGCTCTAGAAGCGCCTTGAGGTCACGAGTGGTGAATAAGGCACGAATGCTACGGCCAATGTAGTGGTCGGTGTTTCGCCTTGATCGAAATAGACAATGACGAGAGTAAATGCCCTGCGAGTTCCGCGGGTATAGATGGGGGCTTGCCTGCTAGCCGAATACAGCCCCAGCGGGGCAACCAATTGACACCAGAACATGCCCATGGTGATGTAATATCGATGATGCTAGCAGCTTGATCAACTCCATTTACCATGATTTTTGTCTGATTTGTGATTCATTATCTTGAGACGTATAGCGTGTTTCATATGGATTGATTCACCTTGAAGATTTGTTGAACGGATAATCCAGTTTTTCTTCTGTATGCTTTGGCTTGCGCCTATTTATGCTCAATAGGGTTGAGATCTGGGGAATATACAGGAATATGGTCTGTGCCGCGAACGGTGTCCTCAATATCCTTTCGCTTATGAAAGGTGGCATTGTCCATCACGATGACAGAGGCTTTCGGGATCAAATTCTGCTTGAGCCATTGAGAAGAAATATCTGCATTGATGTTTGCATCAAACAAAGACAAAGTGCCCTGTTCCACAAGAGCCCCAATGACATTCACATGCCCCTCCAGTTCCGGCGTTTCCAGCCCCCTAAGGGCATAACCCGTGCATGGGCAAAACTCGCTCTCGTCAACATAAACAATCTCCCAGCCTGATCGGTTCCGATCATCTTCGGGAAGAGACGCCGTGCGCCTTCGTCCGCTTTCGGATGCATAAGACTTTTTTATAGCTATCGTTGAAGTGCATCCCGCCAGCACTCACACCAAAGCGTGCGGCACGCTCGCAACGACAGGCATCAGGATAATCAATAACATCTTGTGCCAAGGCATCCA
>JABSOH010000192.1 GCA_013216065.1 Alphaproteobacteria bacterium | reverse complement strand
GCCATCAGGCCGGGCATCTCGCCGCGCGCAATTGAAATTTCTTTCTCACCAAGACTTGCTTGATCAAGGTCTTTAACACGATAGTCCATTATTGCGCAAACTCCTGCTGTAGTGTGGGGAGCAGATCCGTGGCTTCCCAAGTGAAACTGCCTTGCTCGCCAGCCGCACGCCCAAAATGACCATAGCTCGCGGTGGGTTGATATATTGGGCGTGCCAGATCGAGGCGTCTGATAATACCGCGCGGCGACAAGTCGATGTTGTTCATCAACCACCGCTCGATCAGGCGGGCTTCGACGCTCCCTGTATGGTGCGTATTTACATAAATTGCCAAGGGTTGCACGACACCGATTGCATAGCAAATCTGGATCGTACAATTTCGGGCAAGGCCTGCAGCAACAATATTTTTCGCAAGATATCGACACATATAGGCGGCCGAACGATCCATCTTGGTGGCATCTTTGCCCGAAAAGGCTCCGCCACCGTGCACTGCTGCACCACCATAAGTATCGACGATAATCTTGCGCCCAGTCAGTCCGGCATCGCCCTTAGGGCCCCCAATCACAAAATCGCCCGTAGGATTGACAAAAAATTTTCTGGGAAACCCCCACGTGCTCGGCAAAATTTCACGCACGTGTTTGGCAACAAGTTTTTTCAATGTTTCAAGCGCGACACCTTTCCGATGCTGTGTTGATACTAGGACCGTATCAACCCCGATGGGCTGACCATCACTATACAGCAACGAAACCTGACTCTTGGCATCAGGGAGAAGACGCTCTTCACCACTCCGCCGTGCTTTTGACAAACTCTGCAAAATCCGATGGGCATAAACCAGCGTTGCTGGCATCAATTCAGGAGTCTCATCACAGGCATAACCGAACATGATCCCCTGATCACCAGCACCCTCAGCATCAACACCCTGAGCGATATTCGGTGATTGACAGTGTAGTAAATTGGTGATTTCGACGTTTTCCCAATGAAACCCGTCTTGCTCATAACCAATACTGCGAATTTTATCCCGCGCAGCCTGCTCAATCTTTGCAAATAAAGCTGTCTCGGAAAGAGCATGCCGAGCACGCACTTCACCCGCGATGATAATACGGTTCGTAGTCGCCAAAACCTCTGCCGCGACGCGAGCATTAGGATCAAGGCCCAAATACAAATCAACAATCGTATCCGAGATTTGATCACAGATTTTATCCGGATGCCCTTCAGAAACCGATTCACTGGTAAAGATATACTCTCGCGACATGATCATCATGCTCCTTCAATTCTTCTTAGGGAACTTATAGAGCAGTGAGACAGTTTTTTTAGGCAAAATGTATTTCAGAACTTAAAAAACAGCGTGCGATTAGCTTCATCGGACTTGGGATACAGTCCCCCCCCTACTCTCCATAGTGGCGCTGTCAAAAAGTATTTTTATCTTTTGATAAGTTAAAATTTCTGGTTTACTAAGGTTGATTGATTTTGACTTTCTGTGTCGTCCTCTGGAAAGTCTGTATAGCGATAAAGGTCGCGAAGGTTCGGATGTGCCTTTCGGATGCTAGTTCTGCAATTTTATCTTGAGCGCTCGCACACCAGATCACAGTACCTTTGGTTACTTTCGCCAACGCTTGGGAACCAGGAATTTAACTTGCTCCACAGCCTGAAGGAGGCGGGTTGATCCGTAAGGCTTTGTTGATGCGTCATATCTGACATCGAAACGTTCTACTTGGGATGAACGAGACCAAAGCTATAGCTCAAAGATTGAAAACATTTAACAACAGCACGGCTGGCAAAGTGGCCACAGACAAACAGGCTCGTTTTGATTGCAAGGGCAAGAATGTACACTGGTACGACTATCAAGAAACGCGTCAGTATTGCCAGCCCACGCTGGCTGATGTTTCTGATGCCTAAGGCATATCTGCCCTGGTCAGAGCGCGGTTTATAGCGACAAGGACATATGTGTGAAGAAGGCTCAACGGACGATCCGCAGCAAAGGCTGTCATGATCAAGAAGAGGAACATGAAATCCAAAAACCGTGATCTGAATCGCGGGCATTCCCAAGGGTATTTTTTCAATAGGGTCGCAGGCTTGCGCAGGTGCAGTTCCAAGTGGCCAGCAGGGCAATTTATCACAGTCTTAAGCGGTTTATAATAGTCTTGGGAGTTAACAAATACTCATTGCCATATGTAAGGACACAGCTAGAATCCGTCAGTACTTCGTGAAAGGGCCCTGAAATCAACAAAATACATGCAAATTCCTCAAATCATCAGACTGCAACAATTTCTTAAAAATAATCTTCAATATATCAAATCCAATAATTGACAGGGCCTCAATGGATTGATCTGA
>JABSOH010000191.1 GCA_013216065.1 Alphaproteobacteria bacterium | reverse complement strand
CCGCCAAGGAAAAATCGCCGCGATTAACGCGCCTACGATAAATACCTGTACAAAATCTCGTAGAAAACACTTTCCCGCACCTGAAACGTTGGTTGCAACAGGATACACCAAAAACTCTGCATCGCCGCTATACACATCAGATGCATCGCACTAGGGCTCAATATCTCGTGACTACACTATCTAGCTGCTGGGCACATTTTTTGAGACTCTTCAGAAGAAATTTCCTCTTTCCAAGCAAGGCGCAAGCCTATAACGTGCCCCGGAAAGAGCCATATTTCTGTCAACGAAAGAGAGATGCGCGTCATGACCAATCAAGCTGAATTGCGCGATTTGGATCCCGGCTATGTGCCGGACACGCAATACGATGCGCGTGAGGTATTTGGCTTGGATATTAACTTGCAAGTTCCGGGGTTTATCCAACATAGTCCCCACGTCCCAACCCTTGATAAGACCTACCGTTTTGACCCGGTTACAACCCGCGCGTTGTTGCTTGGTTTTAAAGCCAATCGCCGTGTCATGGTACAGGGCTATCACGGCACCGGAAAATCTTCGCATATCGAACAAATTGCGGCACGGTTGCAATGGCCGTGCATTCGGGTGAATTTGGACTCGCATATTAGCCGAGTTGACCTGATCGGGCGCGATGCGATTGTGCTGAAGGATGGACAGCAAATCACGCAGTTCAAAGAAGGTATTTTGCCTTGGTCGGTTCGGCGTTCGGTGGCATTGTGCTTTGACGAATATGACGCTGGCCGTCCGGATGTGATGTTTGTGATCCAGCGCGTACTCGAAGCAGAGGGGCGAATGACATTGCTCGATCAAAACGAAGTCATCAACACAAATCCCTATTTCCGTCTGTTTGCGACCGCCAATACGGCAGGACTTGGCGATACATCAGGACTGTATCACGGTACGCAGCAGATCAATCAGGCACAGATGGATCGTTGGTCAATGGTGGTGCGGCTGAATTATCTTTCGAAGGAGCAAGAGACCGAAATTGTTCAAGCGAAACTTGCACAAATGTCTGAGCAAACTTCGGTCGCAGAAAATGTTGCGGCGATGGTCAACATGGCCAACCTCACGCGCTCGGCCTTTGCTGAGGGGACGCTCTCGACGGTGATGTCGCCGCGTACGGTGATTGCTTGGGCGGAAAACGCAACATTGCTTGATGGCAACCTCGAAGAGAGCTTTGAACTGACTTTCATGAACAAGTCTGACGAAAGCGAGCATGGTTTGCTGAACGAGTTGTATTATACCTGTTTTAATGCACACTTGCCGGGTGCGGGTGTCCTTGAGGATGCCCGTGGCTAAGCCTGATCCGCTCGAGCAGCTCGAACGATCGCTGGAGAATTGCTTTGGTGCGTTAGCTGGGGAGCCGACCTCGAGCGTTGCCGAACGCGAAGCTATTCGCGATTTGATGCCCAAGATTGATCGTCGCCGATTGCCAAAGGAGACCACTAAAGTCCGTGGTGAGTTGGATCACTTGGCATTGAAGACACGGTTTCACGAAGGGGTGGTGCACCAGAGGAACTGTCCTGCATCGATGGATACGGCGGCGGTGTTCAATGCGCTTGAGCGCGCGCGCTATGAAGCGTTGGGTATGCAGATGTATCGCGGGGTGGTGGGTAATATTGATGCGATGGATCAATTGGTTCACGCCCAGATGAGCGCAGAGGCGATGGCGGGGCAGTCGGGGACTCATCATCTGCCGGAAGCGGCGCGGTTATTGCTGCGTGAGAAAATTCTTGGCGTTGCGCACCCAAAGCAAGCTGAAGCGTTGATTGCGCCGTGGCGGGGTTATCTTGCGCCAGCGCTAGAGGCGTGGCATGCGGATCAGGCGGTTCTGGAATCGCAGACGCGTTTTGCTGACTGGGCGCAGGAGTTTCTTGAGCATTTGGGTATGTCGTCGGTTGAATCGGCTGAGGAAACAATACCGAATGATAGTAAGGACAGTAACGCGAAGGACAGTAACGTGCTGGATGATGCTTCGGATCAGGCCGAGGATCAAGAGCAGCGGGAGGAATCGCAGTCTCGAGAGCAAACTATGCTGCCGTTGGACTCGATCGGCGAGAGCGAGGGCAGCGAGGAGGGTGGGGACGCCAGATTGGACTACGATGACCTTTCAGGCGAGATAATGCCAGCCGAGTATGAACCGCACGATTTGACCGACATCAATTCGGGGGACTACCGTGTCTTTACTAGTCAATACGACGAAGAGGTCAACGCCGAGATCTTTCAAATCCTCAAGAGCTTGCGGCCTTGCGCAAGGGACTTGATGGTAAAGTGGGTCAGATGCATAGCCTCATCTCAAGACTGGCTAACCGCTTGCCGCGTCGATT
>JABSOH010000190.1 GCA_013216065.1 Alphaproteobacteria bacterium | reverse complement strand
CACATGATTTTAAGATTTTTCGCACCGCTTTGGAGCGGGCCGTGCCCAGAGCAGACCGCAGTCGTGGAGGTCGTCCCGCTTTCGATCATATTCTATTCAAAGTCTCATCAATTTTAGGTTCTCGGGGGTGTCCAGCTGGTGATTTATGATTCACTTGTGAAGAAGGAGATTTCATCATAAGCGATTTATATTGGTTAACAAACTCACCATTAAACAGGATCTAACCTTACTTTCCGCTATCGTGCGGTGTGCCTCGCGTGGATAATTATTAGCGGGATGTTCTGAAACGCGGTCTGCAATGGCGCGACGTGCCCAAAGAATACGGTCCGCATAAGACCGCCTTATAAAATCGCTTTGCGCGATGGGGGGTGTTTGACAAAACATTCACCGTCCTTGTTGGATCTGAAAATATTCCAGAACAACTGCGGATAGACGCAACGCACCTTAAAGCCCATCGCACAGCAGCATCGCTCCTTAAAAAAGGGATGGGCTATCGGTTGAACCAGAGGCGGTCTGAACTCGAAACTTCATGCTGTCTGTGATAGCTTTGGTCGTCTGGTTATGATGTTTTTACCTGAAGGAGTGATTATAAAGAGGTTGAAATTCTTTTGGATACATTGCCACGCGCCAAACACCTGTTGGCTGATTGCGGCTATGATGCTGACTGGTCCAGGGACGCTCTGCGAGATATAAGGCATAGAGCCACGCCAAAGAAGAACTGCAAAATCCTCATTCCCTACGATAAAACCCTCTATAAACAACGACACAAGGTCGAAAATATGTTCGCGAAACTCAAGGACTGAAGACGTATCGCAACCAGATATGATGGATGCCGCTCATACCCTACTTCTCTGCAGTCCAAATTGCAGCCATCGTCATAGGGTATATTTAATGAGTCCTGAGCCTAACTTAAGGAGTGTTTGAAGGGTGGATGAAAGTCTGCAAAAATTGATGATGTACACAGACAATCGCGTACGATTGTGGCAAAATCAAGATGAATACCTTTGGAAACAGTTTTGTGCACCAAAATGCTGAGACCTTCATTGTGCAAAACAGCTTTTCGAAGGTGTTTGGATGTGTGTCTTTGATTTTTTTCAATGACTCTATTATGGAAAACTTCATGGAATTACACTCTGCCCCTGATTTGCCGTGGACGATTTTTGAGTGTTGGTTTGCCTTGGCGCAGCAATCTGAGCCGAGTAACCCTGAAGCCATGACGTTGGCAACTGTGGATGCTGATGGTGTGCCGCAAGTGCGCATAGTGTTGATGAAGGATATTGGTCAGGATGGCGTGGTGTTTTTCACCAATAGCCAGAGTACTAAGGGGCAAAACATCGCACATAATCCGAACGTGGCTTTACTGTTTTACTGGCGGAGCCTTGATCGCCAAGTGTGTATCAACGGTGTGGCAAGTCCGATTGACCCTGCGGAATCCGACCGCTATTTTGCTTCTCGTTCGCGCATTAGCCAGATCGGGGCGTGGGCGAGTCAGCAATCAAAGCCCATGCAGGATTTCAGTGTCCTACAAGCTGCGGTGGCCGAGGCTGAAGTTTGTTATTTCAGCGCGGATGTGCCGCGTCCTTCGCACTGGTTTGGTTATCGTGTGGTACCGAACCGGATAGAATTTTGGATTCAAGAAATCGGGCGCTTGCATCAACGCATTGCCTACAGGCGCGAGGATACCAGCCAAGACAGTTGGGTGAAGCAGTGGATTTTTCCTTGAAGGTACCGTTTTGCTGGATCACCGCGCAGCTTTAGCGGTTATTGGGCTTGCCGTTGTTGTTTGGCGTACATTGTTGCGTGGTCGGATACTTCTAAGAACTGATTTTTTTGTTGAGTTTGCGTATTTTCCGGCGATCAAGTTTTGAGATGTGTTTTTTGTGGATTTTTTCGCTTTTTTGAAGTTTTTGCCTCAATTTAGAGACATTTTGGGACGAGTAGACAGATTCATCCTGTAAGCGCTCGTTGCTCAAAGGAGACCAGACGCTTCATATTGCAGGCGATGTTGGCCAAGGTGATCTTTGCTCTCGCACGTACAGGACCAATGGCGCGAATGGAGAGAGCCATGCGCTGCTTCTGTTCGGCAAAGGTATGGCGAGAACGGATACGCGATCTGCTGGCGTTGCCGCGTGCAATGCGAGACGGCATGAGTTTGCCTCGGGGTTTCCTGCAATGGAGACGGGAAATCAGTCCCTAAGGAATGTTTCATTGCCCCCGAGCGATAAGCACTATCTGCCCGGATTTCTGATCCCGTGTCATGTTTGCTGATGATCTTCGGGAGCCATCATGGCGAGCAGCATCTGTGACAGCACAGGCACGAATGAAACCGTAACGACGGTCAATGGCGATGTGGCTCTTATAACCA
>JABSOH010000189.1 GCA_013216065.1 Alphaproteobacteria bacterium | reverse complement strand
CCAGAAACCGTGTATTTTAGCATTGATACCGACATCGCCCCGGGGTGCTTCATTGAGGCTAATGTTGTCTTTGGGCGCAGGGTACGAATTGCGCAGGCAACCAGAATCCTGGCCTTTTCCCACATCGAATCCACCAGCATCGGCAAGCATTGCCAAATCGGGCCTTTTAGCCGGATTCGTCCAAATAGTCAACTTGAAGATGATGTTAAAGTCGGTAATTTCGTCGAGATCAAGCACTCGCATATCCAAACCCATACCCGCGCCAATCATCATGCCTATCTTGGTGATTGTTTCATCGAACCTAAAGTCAACATTGGCGCAGGAACCATCACGTGCAATTACGACGGGCAATTCAAGCATGTCACGCATATCGGCGAGAACGCCTTCATCGGCACCAACACCTCTCTGGTAGCACCCTTGGTGATCGGTAAAGATTGCATTGTCGGAGCGGGCAGCGTAATCGCGGACGATGTTGCACAGGGTGACTTAGCAATCGAACGCAATAAGCAGGTCAACATCAAAGACGGTGCGCGGCGTTTACGCGAACGCGCCCGCAAGAACTAAGACTTGACGTGCAACCATGTGTGGAATAATCGGAGTTTGCGGTACTGAAACTGTTGCGCAGCGACTAATTGAGGGGTTGCAACGTTTGGAGTACCGTGGTTACGATTCGGCGGGGATTGCCGTCATTGCAGACGGGCAGCTTATCCGAGTGCGCGCGGCAGGAAAGCTCGAAAACCTCCGTGCCATCTACGCCAACAATCCGGTGGACGGTGGCACGGGAATCGGGCACACACGCTGGGCGACCCATGGCAGTGCTGAGGAACGCAACGCCCACCCACATGGGACTGCAGCGGTTGCCTTGGTGCATAATGGTATCATCGAAAACTTTCACAAATTGAAGGCGACTCTGCCCGATATCGTCTGGGACTCGGAAACTGACACTGAAGTTGTGGTGCATCTGCTCGAAACCGAACTTGCAGCGGGTGCAGATCCTGAGCGTGCGGTAGCGCAAGTGTTACCGAAACTCCATGGTGCCTTTGCCCTCGCTATCACCTTCCGCGACTTCCCCAATACGCTGATTGCAGCACGACAAGGCAGCCCCTTAGCTATCGGCCACCAAAACGGTGAGAGCTTTATTGGCTCGGATGCGGTGGCACTCTTCGGCCTTGTTAACAAGATTTGCCATCTCGAAAACGGCGACTGGGCGGTACTCAAACCGGGACAGTTACGCATATTCGACGCGCACCATAACCCTGTACAGCGCACTTTTAGTGCCAATACCGTACAGATGACAGGTCTCAGCAAAGGCAATTACCCCCACATCATGCTGAAGGAAATTCACGAACAACCCGGCGTGATTGGGGACACCTTGCACAGCTTAATCGATCCGAAAAGCCTCTTGATCAACTGGACAGATTATCCAAAAGCCCAGTACCTGAACACACCGCTGATTCAATTCACCGCCTGCGGCACAGCCTATTATGCTACCCTAGTGGCGGGGTACTGGTTCGAGCAACTCTGCCAAATCCCGGTACGCCATGAAATAGCGAGCGAGTTGCGCTATCGCGGTGTCGTTTGCCCGCAAAACAGTTTAGGGATTTTCGTCAGCCAATCCGGTGAAACCATGGACACCATGGAGGCCATGCGCCACTGGCAAAAACTCGGCGGGAAAACCACGGCGATTGTCAACGTAGCGTCGAGTTCGTTAGCGCGCGAAGCCCACCACACCATCGCCACGCTGGCGGGGCCTGAGATTGGAGTTGCTTCAACCAAGGCGTTTACCACGCAGCTCACAGTACTATATTGCTTGGCGGTGTGGATGGCGCAACAAACCGCGCAGATCTCCACTGACGATGCTAAGAACATGGCGACAGACCTGCTGGAATTGCCCGGTAAACTGGTCGAGACCCTTGCGCTGGGGGATGCCTATCGCACAGTCGCCCAAAACATCCTAGCCCCGGCTTCAGGGGTGTTCTTTCTCGGGCGCGGGTTATGTTATCCTATTGCCCTTGAGGGCGCTCTAAAGCTCAAGGAAATCACCTATATGCACGCCGAAGGCTACCCGGCTGGCGAAATGAAACACGGCCCGATTGCTCTGGTCTCGCCAGAACTTCCGGTAGTGTTCCTTGCGCCTAGTGATCTCTGGTTTGCCAAAACCTTCAGCAATGTGCAAGAAATCGTCGCCCGAGGCGGCACCATCATCATGCTGACCGATGCCGCCGGGGTTGAAGCCGTCGCGCAACATGGCCTTAGCGCTAAGATACACTGCATTACGCTCCCCAACGTGCCAGAGATGCTCGCGCCGATACTGTATTCGTTGCCAATACAACTGCTCGCCTACGAGACCGCCGCACATCTCGGGCGCGAGATTGACCAACCGCGTAACCTTGCAAAGAGCGTCACGGTTG
>JABSOH010000019.1 GCA_013216065.1 Alphaproteobacteria bacterium | reverse complement strand
CAGAAACGCATTTGAAATTTATGGCTGAGGCCGAACCGGCATCGCTGGCTCAGACCCGTGACAGCTTTGTGAAGACCCGCACGTTGTTATTGAACAGGATCCACGCTCTCTATAATCGCCGAAGAATGCGGCTCAAAAAAGAAGGTTTGGCGAGTCGGAAAAAACTAATTGAGCTTGATACTTTACGTGAGCAGACCCTGAACCTGACGACTGCACTCACGAAACTGGATAGTGCTATTGAAGCGGCGACCGAGAAAAAGGGATGGTTGCGACGGGCTGACCAGCATCGTAAGGTGTCGGAGTGCGCTCAACTGCAATCTTGCTCTCAGGTATTGGCAATATGGATAACTTGGCCAGTGCTGACAAACTCGCAGCCCGTATGTATACCGTGAGTTAGTCAATCGACGCATCACCAAGCGGAGCAATAAAACCCATGCGCGCGATGCTGGTGCAATGCACACTGATTTCAATTCTCGGCCATCTCAACAGATTTTATCGGCGCATCAAGGAACACCGAGGCTCAGGCAAGGCCTATCACCGCAACAGCACGGAAATTACTGATGATTATCTATCACGCACTCAAAAACCGCTGGGTATTCAATAATTTTACACAGTTCAAGATTAAGCGGAGTCAATTACATAATGGACAATCGTCATAGGAGGCTTTGTCATGCTACGCTGTTTTTTCCTCAATCGCGAGTGGAGGATTTGGGCTTATGGGGTCGGTGCACTTCTGATCGGGTTACTGTGGATGCAAGTTTCGCTAACAGTAATGCTCAACGAGTGGTATCGCGAATTTTACGACCTGTTGCAGAAAGCCCCCGATAACGCTACCATCGAAGAATTCTGGGTGCTGATTATTCAATTCAGCAAGATCGCCGGGTTTTATGTTCCGATCGGGGTGCTAACGTCCTACATTACCCGTGTGTATTCCTTGTGTTGGCGTCAAGCTATGACATTCTACTATATCCCGTGGTGGCAAAAGGTCGACGATGAGATCGAGGGGGCTTCGCAGCGTATTCAAGAAGACACCTATCGCTTTGCGCGTATCGTCGAAGGCCTAGGTCTTCAAGTTGCGCGCGCCATCATGACCTTAATCGCATTCCTGCCGATTCTGTGGCAACTGTCCACAAACATCGTCCTACCCTATTTCGGTGAGATTACGGGATCGTTGGTTGGGGTTACCTTAATCCTGACCATCGGTGGTTTGGCGGTTTCGTGGTTTGTCGGCATTAAGCTTCCTGGCCTTGAGTACAACAACCAAAAGGTCGAAGCTGCCTTCCGCAAGGAATTGGTCTACGGCGAGGACGACAAACTGAACTATGTGCAAAACGAGACCTTAATCCAACTCTTCACCGGGATTCGCCTTAACTATCATCGTTTATTTCTGCATTATGCTTACTTTGACCTTTGGGTGACGGTGTATAACCAGTTCGTGATCATCGTCCCGCTCCTCTTGATGGGACCAAGTATCATTGCCGGTATAGCAACCCTTGGTGTTGCACTTCAGGCCAGCAACGCCTTTGACAAAGTCCACGGTGCATTTTCGTTGTTTATCGACAATTGGACGACCATCACCGAATTGCGCTCGATCGTGAAACGTCTACAAGAATTCGAGTGCAACCTACGCAAATTTAATCCAAGTTGGACTTAAATCGTGCCTAGTACGACAATCCTGTACCAGCAGAGCAAATTCTTCGGACATTTGGGAAAAAGATAATCATGAAAATTGAAGGAAACTCCATTCGCGTTGGCAACGTCATCGAGCATAAGGAGCGGCTCTGGCGTGTGAGCAAAACCCAACACGTGAAACCCGGTAAAGGCGGCGCGTTTTTGCAAACTGAGATGAAAGACATTCGGAACGGTACCAAGCTTAACGAGCGTTTTCGTTCCTCGGAAACCGTCGAGCGCGTGCGGTTGGAACAAAAGGATCATCAATTTTTGTTTAGATCCAGTGATGAATTCACCTTCATGGACGTGGAATCTTTCGAGCAGATCACCCTACTGTTGGATATGATCGGCGAAGAGGCTGCTAAGTATCTTGATGAAGGTATGGTGGTGAACATCGAATCCTTTGAGGGTGATGTCATCGGGATGAGCTTACCGGACACGGTGGTACTGGAAATTGTCGAAGCCGATGTCGTGACAAAAGGCCAGACTGCAGCTTCATCGTATAAACCAGCAGTGCTTTCGAACGGCGTGCGCACCTCGGTTCCACCCTATATCAAAAATGGCACCAAGGTGGTGATCAATACCGCTGACGGTAGTTACCTCGAACGCGTATAAGGATTAGCTGCTATGGCATTACACATGCCCGATCCGTTTTTGACGGTGATGTACAGTGCTGCTCTCAGGGCTGAACCAGCGCTGTTGCGTGACTTTGGCGAGGTCGATAAGTTGCAAATTTCGATCAAAGGCCCTGGCGATTTCGTGAGCCGCGCTGACCGCAAGGCCGAGTCGGATATCCAACAAGTTTTGGGGAAATCCTACCCAAATATCGGATTTTTGATGGAAGAATCGGGCAAAAGCGGTTCTCAAGAAAATTGCTGGATCGTTGATCCCCTCGATGGAACACTAAATTTTCTGCACGCAATTCCGCACTGGTGTATTTCGATTGCTTTGAAACAAAACAAGCACATCACGCATGGGCTGATTCACGACCCGATCCGTAGCGAAACGTTTTTTGCTGTGCAAGGCATGGGGGCGTTCCTGAATCGTTTGCGGATCCGCTGTTCGGCGAGAAAAATTCTTGGACAGGCTGTCGTTGCAGCAGCTTGGCAACGTCCGGATTCTGGCGACTACGCTGTAAGCGAAGCCAAACGTCGGGTCGATTTATTGCAGCAAAAAACCACCGCAGTACGCATTACTGGTAGTGCATCTTTGAATTTTGCCTATGTCGCTGCTGGGCGCCTTGAAGGCTATTATCAGCAAGGCCTCGACCCGTGGGACTGCGCAGCTGGACTGGTGATCGTGCAGGAGGCTGGTGGCATGACCAGCAGACCAGATGGCGGGGAATTTGATGCTCTTCAGACTCAAAAGCCGTTTTTAAGTTCGAACACATCCTTGCACAATTCCCTGCTCAAAATTATTCGCTAGCCGCATTTCGTTAGTTTTTTTATCAATCGTATGGATATGCTCCTAGAGCAGTTTTGTAGCGCAAGACACTTGCCGCTTGCGTGCATTTCTGGCTAGATAGCAGTAGTGCGTAAATTTGGTTTTTGCGTACAGATTCCTTGCGGTGGGGTTCGTGTATGGTCGGCAAATATCTTGCACACATGTTCATCGTGGTAGTCATCATTGCCTTAGCAATGATTGGTTTGATCGAGCAACTCAAAAGTGCTTACATCTCTAACCCGGTGATCAATGGCGGTATCCTTGCGGTGTTGGCACTTGGGACTTTGCTCTCTTTTGTTCAGGTCGTGCGCCTTGGGCGCGAATGGCGCTGGATCGAATTTGCCAAGGTAAAGCTGCGCGCCCGTGCATCAGGCGAAGATGTGCATTTCAGCGCTCTATTCAATAGTGACGATCCAGCACGGAAATTTTTAACCACACGGCCAGTATTATTGGCTCCGCTCGCGAACATGCTCAAAGATCGCGAGAAAATCAGTGGCGACATCCATCTTTCTCCGGCCTCAACGCGCTATCTGCTCGACAGCGTATCGCTGAGGCTTGAGGAAAACAGCGACCTATTGCGCTATTTCGTCGGGCTCTTGGTGTTTATCGGTCTGCTCGGTACTTTTTGGGGTTTGATGCAAACCTTGGAGAGCATCGGCACCGTGATCCAGAATTTCGCACTCGACAAGAACGACATCGTGAAATCCATCGAGAATATTCGCTCCAGCCTGACTGCGCCCATCAGTGGCATGAGTACGGCATTTTCTTCTTCGCTGTTTGGCCTTGGCGGCTCGCTAATCCTCGGACTGCTCTCACTGTTCAGCAATCAGGCACAAAACCGCTTCCACAATGAACTCGAAGAATGGTTTTCCTCGATTACACGTTTAGGTTCTATCACGGGTACAGAAGGCGGAGATCAGCCAGTGTATGTACAATCCTTGCTTGAACATACCGCCGATGCGCTCGATAAGCTCGGTTGGAACATGCAGAAATCGCAAGCGCAGCAGCAACGCACCATAGAGCAGCTCGATACGCTGAGCACGCACTTAAGCAAGCTTGCGGAAACTAGTGATCAGAGCCAGCTTATCCGTCAAGTCTTGCAAGCCAACCATAAGCTCGAGATGACTCTACACAAAGATCGTCAGGACATGACCCAGCAATTGCGCGATGAATTGCGGCTGCTCGGTCGGGTGTTTGCAGGGCAAAGCAAGCCTAAAGATTCTACTAGAGCAGAACAGTAAACCATCATGGCTACGAGGTATCGTCGCGCACGTCAATTGGTCAATTTTTGGCCGGGCTACGTTGACGGCCTCGCTGGGCTGTTAATGATGATGCTGTTTTTATTGTTGTTTTATGTACTCGGCGAACTGGCCTTGAGTACCGCGCTCGATAACAGCGTGAAAGATTCAAAAAGCAAATCCACCGTCATCAACGAACTATTGAACCAGCTCTCAATTGTCGAAAACACGAATGCAAGCCTTGAAGATCAAATCCAATCGCAAAGGCAGAAAATCAAAAACATACTTGAAATTCAAAAAGATAAAACAGCAGAAATCGCTAGTGCCCGTCAAATAGTCGAAAGGCTGACCATCGCCCGTAATGATGCGCAAGCCCGCTTGCAAAGTCGCTATACTGCGTATCTAGCGCTGAAGAATGAATTTCGCACCTTTCAAGACCGTACCGAAATCACCGTACGGGAGCAACAAGAGCAGCTAGGGTTTCTCAGTGTATCGCTCAATCAGGAGGCCGCGCGGCTCAAAGAAACTGAAAGCACGTTAGCCGAGTTACAAAAGGACCTTGCGGACAGTCAGAAAGCCTTAACCATAAGCGAGCAACGGCTTGCGACTCTGATTGCCAAGCGGGATTCTTTGAAAGTTGCCCTCGCAGAGACCAAGCAATCTCTGGGTGAGACCGTCACCACTCAAGCCGATCAAATTTTGGTGCTGGACCAACGTCTAAGCGTTGCTGATGAGTTGAGTACACGTCAAGCGCAAGACATCGAATCGCTCTCGGAAGAGCAAGTGTTATTGGTTGGACGGCTAGAAAACCTTGAAGTACTAGAAAAACAACATCTTAACACCCTGACGTCACTCAACGTCGATATCGTTGCTTTGCAGGCTCTGCGCGCAGAATTGCAGAACCAATTGGGCACACAGTCACAAGAATTCGAGCAGGAACATCGTTCTTTGGTGCAGTCTCTCGCTGAGATGAAATTGCTCAATCGGCAGATTGGCGCGCTGAACGAACAGCTAAAACAAGTTAATCAAATACTTGCCGTGCGCGAAAAAGTGATAAACAAACAGAACATCGCCATCGAGGATCTTGGCCGTCGCCTCAACCTCGCGTTGGCATCCGAGGTTAACCGCTTGCAACGCTATCGCTCGGATTTTTTTGGACGCATGCGCGAAATTGTAGCAAATCGCCCCGAAATTAAGGTGGTGAATGATCGCTTTATTCTACAATCCGAGGTGCTATTTCCTTCCTCATCAGCCGAGTTGACCAACGGAGGACGCAAGAAGCTTGCGAGCATCGCAGCAATGCTTATAGAATTGCTCGCCGAAGTTCCACCGGATTTACCATGGATCCTTCGAGTTGACGGACACACTGACACGCGTCCGATCAGCACACCGCAGTTTCCTTCAAACTGGGAACTTTCAGCAGCGCGCGCGATTGCTGTTGTACGCTACCTGCGCGACCTTGGTATTCCGGAAACCCGCCTTGCAGCAACTGGGTTTGCCGACCTGCATCCGATTGAAGACCGTGATGATGAAATTGCCCATCGCCGCAACCGCCGCATCGAAATGAAACTCACACAACGCTAAAGGATACGCATCATGAATCTGAAGAACTATGTCTTAATCTTCACCACCAGCCTCATAGTTATGGGTTGTAGAGGCACGATATCTAGTGGACCCATCATGCAAGTGTCGCGTGATACATACCGTTCAATGACCTGTGAGAACCTTGCTGCTGAATACGATCAGGTGCGTACGCGGGCTTTGGAATTGCACAGTTCGGTACAAACACCAAAACCCGCGCCAAAAGAGCCTGATCCAAATGTTCCAGTGTGGGAAGACATGCTGAATACTAGTGTGGCGACTGTACAAGAGTTGTTCGATGGCACAACAAACGGCAATGCGTCCGCGCAGGAAATCGCCCAAATTGCCGGGAAGACCGAAGCCATCGAAGATGTCGCGGTTGAAATGGACTGTACGCCTCTTCTGCAGCGCCTCACCATCGACCGTGCGCGCCTGCGCCAAATAAAGTCCACGCAATAATTCTTGCACCCAAAGTTTGCGTCAGCTATAGGACACAGCAGTTCTCTGGGTTATTGTGCGCGCATTTTATTCGATTGGAAAAGACTGATCATGAAAAGAGATATCCACCCCGATTACCACGACATTACCATCGAAATGACCGATGGAAAATCGTACAAAACCCGCTCGACTTGGGGCAAGGCTGGTGATGTGCTAAAGCTTGAGATTGATCCGACCTCGCACCCGGCTTGGACCGGTGGTCCGCAAAAAATAGTGGAACGCGGTCAGCTTGCGCGCTTCCGCAATCGTTATGCAGGTCTCGGCACTTAGACCACGCTGTTGTTTCTTCAAGTCAACGATTATGCTCTGAGCTTTTTTGATTGCATCATCTTGGCCTTTAGGCGACCTTGCTTAAAAGGATGAGGATCTGAAGCTAGGTTTTTATGTGCGTTTTCCAAGGCTGAGCGTGCTACGTCTCCACACTCTGGTGGACTAGGCACGGAGTGTGGGGAAAGCATAAAAAGTGGATATTTCTTCAATCCGGTTTTCAGTCAACTCCGTCTCGCCCCCACAAGCGCCAGCGGCGAATCATATCCAGAAAACGCCCTTCAAGCCACAAGCAACCTAAGGATGACCAACCGGGCTTGTCTTTTTTGTGCCCCCTCGCAAATGCCCGGATATCTCTCGATAGCCTTCGTTGTTGACTGCGCTGGCAACCAGCAGAGAGACATTCCTCACCCTGCCCCAACTATGCTTCATCACGATGCCGTCCAAGTAAAGATAAAAGGATAGCTGCCCTCTCTATATCGGGCCGTGTACGCCATGCCTCGTGCCACCCGTGCACCACAACGCTTCAGTGATGTTCTCAACAAGCCAGACAGATACATCTCAATTAAGGCTTCTTCAACACTGCTCTCCCACCGCCGGTATCGTTCTATGATAACTGTTTCAAATGTTTGTTGGCGAGGCTCGGGAACCTTCAGCTTAACATGGCTGGTATCAGCGTATAACAATTGGACACCTCTATTTACCATGATTTTTGTTTGATTTGTGATTCATTATCTTGAGAGGTATTTTTGAGTTTAAGACGCTTTTTTTGGGGAGACTTGATGAAGAATCTGAGCTTTTTTGCGGCATTTGGCGCGTTTATCTGCGGCGGGTAATCCTCTGGGGGGATGATCGTCCTGTGTTGACTTTGAGATCTTCCGTGATGGAGGCTGGTTTGCAGTATTCCCGTGGCTCGCAAGGAGGTCGTCCACCCCCGTGTTGATGTTCAAGGCTGGCAGCGCAACACAATGTGAGCGATGAGCGGATGGAGTTTCTCATCCGGGATCGTCTGGGCCGGTTGCGCTTTTTGGATCTGGAGCCTGGCGAAGCGACGCCTGATGCGCTGGGTATTCTGGGAGCGTTTGACGAGGGCAATCTTCCAGCATCGTGCGTTATCCCCGTGCGAGGTATTTCCCCGCGGTGGTCAGATTGTGGTTTGGTCTGTGCGCCGCGGGGCGACGTTTGCATGAGGAGGAAAAGCACGCCGTGAAGTGCGGGAGAATAAAGCCGAAGATATCTGTGGCCTGACGCACCGGGCAAGGCCGCCCGGAAGGATGTTGACGTCCGCTGGACGGTGAAGTTTCGTCAAGGTGGCGGTCAGGATATAGCCATTCCGGTGTCTGGTTATAAGAGCCACATCGCCATTGACCGTCGTTACGGTTTCATTCGTGCCTGTGCTATCACGGATGCTGCTCGCCCTCCCGAAGATCATCAGCAAACATGATATGGGATCAGAAGTCCGGGCAGATAGTGCCTATCGCTCAGGGGTCAACGAAACATTCCTTAGGGACTGATTTCCCGTCTCCAGCGCAGGAACCCCCGAGGCAAACCCATGCCGTCTCACATCACACGCGGCAACGCCAGCAGATCGCGTATCCGTTCTCGCCCTGTCTTTTGCCGAACAGAAGCGGCGCATGGCTCTCTCCATTCGCACCATTGGTCCTGTACGTGCGAGAGCAAAGATCACCCTGGCCAACATCGCCTGCAACATGAAGCGTCTGGTCTTCTTTGAACGACAAGCACTTACCGGATGAATCCGGCTACTCGTCCCAAAATGCCTCTAGATTGAGGTAAAAACTTCAGAAATAGCGACAAATTCAACAAAAATAACCCTTAAAACTTGCCCACAAAACAACACGCAAACCACACACACACATAAAAGGTTGTGGATCGCGAGTTGCGGATCAGAAATATAGTCGGCATGAGGGGGAGGATACCGCACCAGAAACCTACCGCCCGTTCGACGGGCCAAATTCTGAATCGTCCAATGGTCTTGGGGGAGTAAAAGATCGGCGTCTGCGCCGTCATTTCGGCCGGAGTGAGATGTTCGTAAGAGCAGCCGATCTCGGCTATAGTGCTGAGGATCGGCGCAAGGTATTGGTTTTCTCCTATCTTCATTAAAACGATCCCGCCGCAATTATGATAGTGCGCATGTCCACGCTCGTCGCCCACGCCTGAGATATTCGCACAGTCCTTCTAGTAGAAATATCCCTTGTGTAGCCGCGGGCCCTTCGATGATCGAATAATACGGACGAATGACGGCCGCACGAGCCAGAAGTTTAAGTAAACTAGCCGCACCAATAATCCAATACCAGAACCTTATTTCCTGCCCACGCAACCACCAATACCATTGCAAAACCGATAATGCCTGCGCCAATTAATCACCGTCATTTTCCGTTTACTCCCGTCTCGATCACACAAAAAAACGAGGGAAATGGTTTCCCCTTTCCTTCGTCGAATCTGCTCAAAGCCTTCCTCTACTGAGTAGCTTTTGTCAAGGCTTGGTCAAGGTCATTGATCAGATCAGCCGCGTCTTCAATCCCGATCGAGACACGCACCACGCTCGGCAATGCCCCGGCAGCAATTAACTGCTCGTCGGTCAATTGGCTGTGGGTCGTCGAAGCCGAATGAATGATCAACGAGCGCGAGTCACCAAGGTTGGCGACATGAGAGAATAATTCGAGACCGTTGACCAGCTTAACGCACGCCTCATAACCACCCTTAACCGCGAAAGTGAATAAAGCCCCTGCACCAAGCGGATACAATTCTTGAACACGCGAATAAAACGCAGAGGACGGCAGCCCAGCATAAGAGACACTCTCGACACGATGATCGGTATCGAGCCAACCTGCGACCTTCATCGCATTTTCAACGTGGCGTTGCATCCTGAGTGATAAAGTCTCGATGCCAAGCAGGGTCTGGAACGCGTTCTGCGGTGCCATGGTCATCCCCAGATCGCGCAAGCCCACGGCGATACCATGAAACGTAAATGCTAGTGTGCCAAAGGTCTCGTGGAAGTTCAGGCCGTGATACGCTGGATCCGGCTCGGCAAGCGATGGATATTTCCCCGCTACCGCAGACCAGTCAAACGTGCCGCTATCGACTACCACACCACCGAGAGAAGTGCCATTTCCGGTCATAAATTTCGTCGTCGAGTGTACCACGATATGCGCACCCTGTTTGATCGGACGGCACAGGTACGGTGTCGCACCGGTATTGTCCACAATTAGCGGCACGCCAAGACGATTGGCGATCTCCGCCAAGGCCGGGATATCGGTAACGTACCCGCCGGGGTTAGCAATACTTTCGCAGAAAATCGCCTTGGTATTCTCATCAGCCGCTGCCTCAAGCGCGCGCAGGTTCTCAGTATCGACAAAATTCGCCGACCAGCCAAAACGTTTGATGGTGTGCGTGAACTGTGTCACCGTGCCGCCATACAGACGATTCGAAGCAATGATATTATCACCCGGACGCATCAAGGCAAACAGCGCCATGATTTGCGCTGCATGCCCCGAAGAACAAGCCACTGCACCCGCACCACCCTCAAGGTGGGCGATCCGCTCTTGCAATGCCGCCACAGTCGGATTGGTCAGACGAGTGTAGACATAACCAACCTCTTGCAGGTTAAACAGCCGCGCAGCATGATCGGTATCTTTGAAGACATAGCCGACGTTCTGATAAATCGGCACCTGCCGCGAACCCGTCGTCGGATCAGGTGCTGCGCCTGCGTGTAGCAGAAGAGTATCGAATTGCATCTTTTGAATATCCATAGCGATTTCCTTATAAGTTATTGACCAACTCCTTAAACAGTGATGGGCCGATGTCCTGAAAAACTCGACCCAGAACCTATGCACGAACCTAGAGTATTCCGCGCCCAAAGAATGTCCCTATCGCAAGCTGGACGAAAGAAGCCTTCGCCATAAACGATATTACGATTATGGCGAAAACAATACCTGCACGGTCGTTGCCTTATATGACCCGATCAAGGATCGAAAACATGTTGTTGACCGTGGAAATAATCTTCGCCGTTGCAACATAGGAATTCTGCAACACCGCAATCCGCGCCATTTCCTGATCCAGCGAAACCCCAACCTCAGAGCGATAACTGCTGCGAGCTTTCGTCGCAGAGGCCTGGTTGGCTTTGTCGACAGAATAAACCCGTTCGTTACGAACCGAGAAGTTGACCTGAATCGCCTTAGCAACACTCTCGTAATTCTGATCTTTTACAGACAACGAACTCAGATTAAGATCGCGGGTTCTGCTGGTCAAATTGGTCACGATGGTCGCAACCTGTGGGCTTCTGCGCGCCAGAATACGCAAATTCTGCACTAGATTAGTGTTGACGTAAAAATTCGATGCCGTGATGTCTTGGACGTCCATCTCTTTGATATCGTTAGGCACGAATAATTGTTGCTGCCAGTACTCAACATAGGGGCTGGCACCAGGGATGTTATCACCTGGGTAGACTTTGGGACTATCAAACGCAGCACCAAAAGCCCCCGCGAAAGTCGTCAGCTTTGTCGCGCTCGAAGGCTTCACGAACAAGTGAGCCAGTCCATCTAATTGATCTTGGAGCTTTTGCAGTGGTGAAATGTTCGGATCGGAAGCATCTGCCAATCCGGCAGAGACATCAGCATAGTTCTTGATCAACTGAATTTGCGCACGCAAAGAACCTTCTGGCAATTCATCGATTAGATTACGACTACTCAAATTGCTGTCCAGACGCTGCGTGGTTGAATCCCAAGTAAAGCTATTGGCAAAACCACTGACCAGCGTGATCCCCGTTTTGGTGTAGATGCTGACCGTTCCATCGGCGTTTTTTTGCACAGTGACATCGACGACCCTGGCGACTTCGTCGATGACACGATCGCGCTCGTTTTCAAATCCACTGCGCGCCGAAGACGATACACCCTGAGAAATGACCAAAGTGTTCAACTTATCGATCCGTGCAACGTTGTTGTTTAGACCCATCACAGCGGTCTGAACGTCTGCCGCAACCTCTTGACGTATCAGTTCAAGTTCACTTGAAACATTTCGAATCAGGCTCGCCATCTCTTTTGCCACCGATTCAATTTTGAATGCCACCGCCTCATTCTCCGGCGCAGTTTGCAACTCGCGCCATCCCGAAATAAAGGCGTTAATCGCGGTATTCAGATTCGAGTTACCGGTCGAGGATCCCAATACATCCGCAATCTCTGAATACAGCGCATTACGCACACGGCTGGCCTCAGACTGTGCCAAGGAACTCCGATAGTTCCTCTGCATGATCTCGTTGGTTTGACGGCGAATCGCGGCTACCCGCACACCACCGTTGGGATCATCTTCCGTGTACAGAACGCGCCGACTGTAGTTTTCGTTGTTTGCATTCGAGACGTTGTCAGAAACGACACCAAAATTTTTCGAAATGGTCTGCAAGCCCGAAACGGCACTGTTCAAGGATTTGATCAGAGACATGGTTTTGCTCCTTGGAAAAGACTGAACTCAAAGTCCGCCAGCCCCGAATCCTTCAGGCTTGGACTTGAGGCATCCACCGCAAATGTAACACAAAAATTGGATCATAATTCCTCGTTATACGCTAGGGCAACAGAACGTCGGCTGCTAGTGTCTTTCCCACCAATACGGCTATAGCGCGACAAACGATTTTCTGAATCCATCGCGGCTTGAGAAAATCCCTCAAACAACTGATTGCCTGCATCAACCGCAGCCTCAAGCAAACACTGATTACGCCCGGCAAGCTCCTGAAATTCCTCGTTAGCCTCGAGAAGATCCTCACGCAATTCGTCGTCAATACCCTCGCGTATTTCCTTGAAGCGACGCAAGTATTCTAACTTTTTCGTGTAACGCTCAAACAACGAAACCTTACGATCCACTAGAGATTCAAAAAGGTCAACCTCAGCAGTCTCCAGCATACCGTTCTCTAGCGAAACAATCTCGATCATACGATCAAGCAAATCGAGAATTTCCTCAGCAATATCATTCGAATCACGCATTTACGCCCCCCGAAATCGTGTCTTCCATCTCCTGAATCTCCAGCAGTTGCTCGCGCACCGAATCCGCAATTCCAACACCACCAGACTCAGCAATGGACTTTGCGTACTCATCCGCCATAAACGTCCGGTAAATCGTCTCCGAATGCCCACCACCGAACATACCGTCGGCTTCAAAACCTGTGAACATGTTCTCAATCATCAAAGACAGGAACTGACTTTCAAATTCAAGCGCCGCCTCGGCGATCTTTTTGACCTTCCAAAAATCATCAATCTTCTTATGCACCAAAGCATTCTTCGGCAGATACGCATTTAGGGCTGAAAGGTTCATCGTCGTCATCGCTTACATCACCCGAATATCAGCGTTCAGCGCACCAGCCGATTTGATGGCTTGAAGAATAGTGATCAGATCACGCGGCCCAATCCCAAGCGCATTCAATCCATTCACCAAATCTTGCAAAGTCACACCACCATCCACAACCGTCAACCGTGCGTCGGTATCTTCATTAATCGCAATCTCAGTACGCAGCACCTGTTCAGTCGTGCCAACATTCGAAAATGGTTGCGGTTGAGAAACCCGCGCCTGTTCCGTGATACGGATCGTCAAGCTACCCTGCGCCACAGCAACCGGATTGATACGCACATTCTCGCCCATCACGATCACACCTGATTGCTCATCAATGACGACATTCGCCACCATATCAGGCTGAACACGCAACAGTTCAATCTCAGTCAAGAGCGCAAGCATGCTTTGATTATAACCCGCGGGGCGCCGCACCTCGACCGTGCCTGGATCCAGCACATTCGCCACCGGAACACCCACAAAAGCATCGATGGTTTCTTTAATGCGCGCCGCAGTGGTGAGATCTGGATTGCGTAAAGCCAAGCGCACTGAACTTAAAGAACCCATATCAAAATCAATTTCGCGCTCAACGATGGCGCCATTCGCAATCCGCCCACTGGTCGGCACGCCCTTCACAATGGTCTCCGCCGCGCCCTGTGCTTGAAAACCACCGACAATAAGCGTGCCTTGAGAAACTGCGTAAACTTCACCATCCGCACCCAGCAACGGGGTCACCAGCAAAGTCCCACCAAGCAGACTTTTGGAATCACCCAGAGCCGAAACTGAAACGTCGATACGCGAGCCTTGACGCGCAAACGGCGGCAAAGTCGCTGTAACCATCACCGCGGCAACGTTCTTGGTCGAAAGACCCGCTCCTTGGGCAGTAACGCCCAACCGCTCCAGCATTCCGACTAAACTTTCGCGGGTAAAGATCGAGTTTGAAAGCGAATCTCCAGTGCCATTCAAACCAACAACAAGGCCATAACCAATGAGCATGTTATCGCGCACGCCTTCGATATCGATGATATCCTTAAGGCGCGATAGCGCCTGCGCTGACTGCAACGACATCAGCGCACTGAACAACAGCACAAGCATCTGCCGAAGCATCAATATGAACAAACGTAGAGGAGGATGAGGCATAATGTCTTGATAAATCTACCAGTAATCGAACCGTGTCATTACCCGAGGAATATATACCCGTTGGTAGCACAGCCCTGACAGCAACAATACGCAAATGCGCAACATTTCATGGCGACACAAGCGAAATTCATGCCAAATTTTACGGGAATTGATTGAGGCTCGACTTTGAACCAAGAAATTGATGACAACCCCGCGAAAAGCCTCTAGGGTGCGCCTAACACAATAGGCCTTTGAAACCAAACAATGATTGATACACGCACCAACAGTCCAGAACTCTGGCGCGATCACTTGCCCTCTCCGACACCAGAAGATAACAAATACAGCCGTGGTTTTGCCTTTGTACTGGGCGGCGAACACAAGACCGGGGCAGCCGCCTTAGCCTCCCGTGCCGCGCAACGTATTGGCGCTGGGGTGGTGACTATAGCCTGCCCAACTAGTGCCGCCAATGTCTATCGCATTCTCAATTGCAGTGCCATTACTCAAGGGTTTCACGATACCTCGATTTATAAAGAATATCTTGAGGATGAGCGCATTGACGCTTTCCTAGCGGGTCCTGGACTCGGCGATGAATCTGCCAATACTGAGCGGATTTTCGCTATGCTGCGGCGCGGCAAGCCGACGGTTCTTGATGCCGATGCGCTGAACATCATGGCACACACCCGCGACAATTTCTTTGCCACCCTTGATACAGCTTTTTCTCTCGAAGAGCGCAAAAATATCATCTTAACTCCACACCGTGGCG
This sequence comes from Alphaproteobacteria bacterium, assembly GCA_013216065.1. Taxonomy (GTDB): domain Bacteria; phylum Pseudomonadota; class Alphaproteobacteria; order JABSOH01; family JABSOH01; genus JABSOH01. Next base: position 4,365 of record JABSOH010000019.1, on the reverse strand, counting down.
AATTTAGCAAATTGTTCCCGGAATTTGCTGATCAACCCGCTCTCGAAGCCGCACAAAACGCAGCAAACTTTTGCGGAACCACAGTGATCCTGAAGGGGCATAACACACACATCACGCAGAAAGATCAGCCCTGCTGCGTGAACCGAGCCGCCTCGCCATGGTTGACAACGGCCGGCAGTGGCGATGTATTAAGCGGTTTGTGCCTTGGTCTGTTAGCTCAGGGCGTTCCAGCCTACACAAGTTGCTGTATCGCCTGCGCTTTCCACAGCCGCGCTGCGACGCTCCATGGCCCTGGCCTAGTGGCAGAGGACTTGAACGATATGATCCCCATCGTGTTGGCATCTTTTTTACCCGCCCGTAGTCCTTCACCCTAAGTTACTCGCGAGAACCGCGAAATGGAATTTTTAAATACCCTACTCTCAGGATTTGACCTTGAGGCGTTCTTTACCGTTATCGTCATCGACCTGTTACTCTCGGCCGATAACACCATCGTCATTGGGGTCGCCGTATCAGGCTTGCCTCAGCATTTGCGCAAGCGCGCCCTTATTTTCGGTATCCTCGCCGCAACGATATTGCGGATAGTTTTTGCTTTACTCACCTATCGATTGCTCCAAGTCGTCGGCCTTACCCTCGCCGGAGGGCTGATGTTGCTGTGGGTAGCCTACAAAATGTTGCGGAAAAATCACCAAAATACATCCGTAAAAGACCGTAAAAGCGGCACCGATATCATGGGGGCAATATGCCTCATCATCATCGCCGATGTCGCGCTTTCCCTAGACAATGTCCTCGCCGTGGCAGGTGCTGCTCACGATGCGCCAGCGGTGCTGGTCTTTGGTCTTGGCCTGTCTATCTTCCTGATGGCCTTTGCCGCCAACGCTCTGGCCGAATTTCTGGAAAAATATCACTGGCTCATCTACATCGGTATCGCTGTGACCACCTGCGTCGCACTGAATATGGTTTATCGCGGCTACAATACTGTCGAGCCCTACCTACTCTGAACTCGATTTGTTCGGGCTGCCTAGATGAGGGAAGACACGAGTACGAAATCCGCGTCCTCTTAACCTCAGCTTGGCTCGGATTATGCTTCAAGATTTTCGCAAAATGCTGATTACTCCGCAACGTCTGACGCAACTATGGACAAACCATTATAAATTGATTATGCTGCGCAGATGACTTATTCATCATATTTTCGCCGTAAAGTTTTGTTGGTTCGCGAGCAGGATGGGCTGACAATATCCGAAGTTGCATCTCATTTTGGTGTAGGCATAGCCAGTGTGGTGCGCTGGCTTAAGAAGCCAGATCCTAAACTGAACCGTAATAAACCAGCGACAAAAATTGATATGGAAGCTTTGGCACGCGATGTTCGTGATAATCCTGATGCCTATCAATATGAGCGGGCTCGGCGTTTTGGTGTGAGTGTGCAGGGTATAAACTATGCTCTGCGGCGCATGAGTATGCGCTATAAAAAAAACTCTAGCGCATCCGAAAGCAGACGCCGACGCACAGCATATCTTCCGGACGATCATCGGGATGCATGAACATAACAAATGACCAATCGTCTATATTGATAAGAGTGGCTTCGCCCACGATAATACTCCGCACCCATGGCTATGCCCTATCGGGCAGAGACGTTATAGTTCCCAGGAACTGGCATGCCACGGAGCAGATGAACGCCATTGACCCTTTGATTGGAAAGACCTTACGGACAATCAAATTATTTAGCACTAACTATTAATGCCGATGTTTTTACGGCATAACCGTGTCGATTGTTAAATTTGATATATTAAAAATTGTTTTTAAGAAATTGTTGAAGCCTGATGATTTGGGGAATTTGCATGTATTCTGTTATATTTTAGAGACCTTTCACAAAGTGCCAACGGATTCTGGCTGTGTTCTTCATATAGCAACGGATACTTTGTTAACTCCCAAGACTATGAGAGTCGCACCATTGAGCGTTGAGAAAATCCCCTCTCGTAAGGGGCATGCAAATGGGAGCGCCCGCGATCCTAACGCGGTTTTTGGATTTCATGTTCCCCCTCTTGATCATGACAGCTTTTGCTGTGGATCGTCTGTCGAGACTTCTTCACACAATATAGCCCTTGTCGCCATAAATCGCGCCCTGACCAGGGCAGATATGCCCTAAGTCGTCAGAAACATCCGCCGGAGTGGCTGCAATCGTGTCGATCAGACCCGACTAACAGCCGTACCAGTATTTATCCTTGGCCCTTACAACCAAAACGCGCCTGTTTATCTGTGGCCACTTTGCCAACCGTGCTGTTATTAAATGTTTCCAATCCTTGAGCCATAGCTTTATCTCGTTCATCCTAGGTAGAACGTTTCGAGACCAGATGTGCAGCACCAACAAAACCTCACGGATCAAACCCGCCTCCTTCAGGCTGTGGCGCAAGGTTGCGGACAGATCCATTAGCTTTCTGGTTTTTAAGCTTTGGCGAAAGTAATTAAAAGTACTGTGATCTGGTGCTCAGGATAAAATCGTAGAACTAGTATCCGAAAGGCACAACCTAAATCCTCGCGACCTTTATCGCCATACAGACTCTCCGGGGGACGACACAGAAGGTCAAAATCAATCAGCTTTTCAAAAGTTCGATAAGGATGATCTTCCGCAAAGGCTATCTACGCTTATCAGCACCTCTTGTGCGTTATGAGACATCTCTGCTTTATGCAAAAAAACACAGGATGGTCAAAGTGAACCAGAAATTTTAGCTTATCAAAAGATAAAAATACTTTTTCGACGGCGCCATCAAGCGCACCGGATACTCTCTACTTCTCTTACGCCTGCTTTGTCTCTGATTTTAGCGCAATCTTCCTACACGAAATTCCAAACCACGAAACAATCCTTGCTCTCATCGTAATTCTTACCGGGCCAAGCCTATTCAAAAAAAACACCAAGCCCCGAAAATTCTTGCACGATCGCTAAACTTGCGTGTACATAAAGCCACCATTGGAGAGATGCCGGAGTGGTCGAACGGTGCGGTCTCGAAAACCGTTGTGCGCGCAAGCGTACCGTGGGTTCGAATCCCACTCTCTCCGCCATTGACCTAAAACGAACTTCCCTATGCTGCTATCTGCATAGCCTCAAAAAGCCCAGTATTTGCGGGCTTTTTTGCGTTTTTCACCTGACCTTGCTTTTCTAAAAAACGCCCGTTTTTCTCTAATTCCTCTCCTAATATATGCCGCTCTCCTGAAAAACACCGTACTAGGAAAACGCAGGTACGGAACTTTTAGTCATTGAAAATCAAAGCGTTATCAATTTATCGGTTCGCACCAGTCTATGGGTAGCATTGTCACTCATCAGGAGAAATATAAAACTTTGCTCGGTAACAAACCCGATTCTTATGATCCTTGTAATCTTCAAATGGATCGCTGTCATAAATACCGAAGAACTTCTGGAATATCTTTTTCAACTCTTGCTTCTGCTTTTTCTGATTGCGGTTTGCTCCTGAATTATCCCACGTAAATCGACCTTCTTTCATCTGCAAACCCTTCCAGTAGGGTCCACTACTTGTTAGGCGATGCAGACCTACCGTCAGCCATGCCCATCTCTGGGTATAGTTGTAGACTTGAAAAACCCTTGAGTTTCCAGTGTTACAAGTCACACGCACCGTATGTCCATCTGTAAATTTGATGGTTATATGTGACTATTCTGCACCCGAGGTGTTGGGAATAACTCACAGGTCACATCTAGCATGAGGTCTTCTTGTGTCTCCAAGAATGCCTTGAATACAGATTGAGCCTTGGTGGTATCGACCAAACTTTCCAACCCCTGCAAATCTTGTAGCCCGAGCAAAATTGACCCCTTGCTCTTAATTGCATTAACCTTCGCCTGAGGTACATCCTCAATTGATGGCAGTAACATAATGGCTGGGGTATCACGGCTCATAAGATAATTGATCACCGCATCCAGATCGCCATCATATATCGCAATTCCCAAGAACACCGGAAAACGTATGGTGCCACGAAGTGCATAATAGCCAAGTCTAGTGCAGTTCAAGGTTTCACCGATTGCTTGAATATCAGCCGCAACAGATGCATCCGTTGTAAGTCCCGCTACGAATCTGGCTGTTTTGGGTAGGTTTAATGTATGCAGCCGGGTATCGTTGCGTTTGATCTCCAGATCTGGGCAAGCAGCCGTCTCGCTATTGCAGATGGCCAGAAGTTTTCCATCCGGCATTTCGCACACTCGGCGGCCATAGCATCCTCCGCCCGAATGATCACAATGAAGCTGGACACCCCCGAAAACCTCGCTCAAGTCGCGTTTTTCTGATTCAATAGAACGTATTGAATTTCAGGGGGCTTGATGATGCAATTCGGTTTTTTCGATCTTGATGAACGTTTGGCAAAGAT
>JABSOH010000188.1 GCA_013216065.1 Alphaproteobacteria bacterium | reverse complement strand
GCGGTGGCGATGTCGCATTCGATTCCTGAAGCGCGTCTGTTAGCGATTGAGACTCCGCAGGGCCTGATCGTCCATAGCGGTGATTGGAACGGTGATCACAACCCGATATTGAATAAGACCAATTTTGATAAACTGGATGCTCTAGCCGAGCAAGGCGTTCTGGCTTTGGTGGCAGATTCGACGAACGTGATGACTACGACCTCAGAGGCTGATATGCCCACCGAATCTGCAGTGGCTGATAATCTCAAAACCGTGATTGCAGCCTGCCGAGGGCGTGTAGTGGTGACCTGTTTTGCTTCGAACGTTGCGCGTTTGCAAAGCGTCGCGCGTGCGGGTCTGAATAGCGGGCGGCAAGTGGCCTTAGTCGGGCGTTCGATGTGGCGCATGAACGCGGTTGCGCGCGAGGTTGGGTATCTCGACGGACTACCAAAGTTCAAAACTGCAGGCGCTTTAGTGAATACACCTGATCGCGAGTGTCTGTGCATCGTCACGGGTTCTCAAGGCGAGCCGCGGGCGGCTTTAACTCGTATGGCGCAAAGCGCACACCCGGAACTGCGTCTGAAGCCCAAGGATACTGTGATTTACTCCAGTCGTGAAATTCCGGGTAACGGGAAAAGCATCAGCGCAGTGCATAACGAGCTTGCCTTGATGGGGGTTGCGGTGATCAACGCTGATCAAGCTGGTATTCATGCTTCTGGTCATGCGAATCGTCAACAAGCGTCGGATTTTCTTAAGCGCCTTAAACCGAAAATTCTGATCCCAGTTCACGGCGAAGGCAGGCATTTGGTTAGCCATATCGCTTTGGCAAAAGAGTGCCAGGTGCCGCAGTGTTTGCTGGTGCAAAACGGCGAATGCGTACAGTTCAGTAGTGCTGGCGACGCTGAAATCGCCGATGCTTTTGATGCAGGTAAGCTTGCGATGGATGGCAATCGCTATATCCGTAGCGATAGCCGTATTATCGTCGAGCGTCGTAAAATTGCCTTTGATGGCGTGTTGAGTATCGCGCTTGCAGTTGATGAACTTGGTGATTTGGTTTCGGAACCAGAACTTTCTGCGCTGGGTTTGCTAGAGGAAGAAGACGAAATCGGTTATGATCAGCTTTACGATGCTCTTGAGAAGGCTTGTCGAGTGTTTCAGGGGCATGGACCATTAAACAAGCACTGCGAGAGTGTCGAGAAAGCCATGCGCCAGCAGGCGCACAAGCTGTTGGGCAAGCGACCTTGGGTACAAGTACTGATCGTCGAGGTGTAGGGGAGGGCTATTATAGATGCAAAAGCTTGATCACATCGGCGCCATTGCTGTGCCTAACTTTGCGCAGGCCGTAAGGGCCTGTCCCAATGCACTGGGGGGTGAAGTTAGCTCTCTTGGGGATTTGCCAGAACACGGTATGTGCATTGTGTTCGTCTAACTTGCGAATGCGATGATCGAGTTGATGGAGCCTCTTGGGGACGACTCGCCAATGGCAGGTTTTCTCGAGGGCAACCCGTGCGGAGGGATACACCATTTTTGCATTGTTGATGGCGAGTTTCTAAAAATCCTAGAGTGTATGCAAAGCAAGGGAATTCGTGTTTTGGGACAGCCCTAAATTGGTACGCATGGCCATCCGGTGCTGTTTTTTCATTCCAAGGATTTTCAGGGAACTTTGATTGAGCTTGGGCATATCGAAATTCCTCAGGATTGAACCATGAATCTCGCTTCAGTGATTGTCGTTGTAGTATTGCTGTGGTGTTTTTTCTTTTTTGTTTCGTTGCCTTTTGGTGTCGAGCGCGAACAGCAGAGTTTGACCAATTTTGGTGGTGTTCAGAAACCACACCTTTGGCATAAGGCAGTGTTTGCTTCCGTGATGGCAGTGCTGGGTTCGCTGGCGTTTTACTGGGCGCAAGCCGAGGGCTACATGGATGGAATTTTCAGCTAAAAAAGTAGAGCATGAGTTGGTATTGCGCCTATGTGGCAGGGAACCCTATGCAACCAACACTACCCTGACCATGAGATAGTTGCCCCAAAACCGATGAAAGTACATTGTTTGAATTGTTGATCCTAGAGATTAACTAAGTTGGGTTGGGATTTGATGTTGGAAAAGCGCGAGACGATGTTTTGGCATATAGTTAAATGACAATTTTTTGATTCAAATATTCTGATCCTGAAACAATTCATCGATTGAACAATGTATCCTTCTTCTGATAACCTTTGCCTGGGCCCATTTACGCTCAATTGGGTTCAGGTCAGGTGAGGACCTTTATTAACCAGTGGTGGACAGATGAATTTTGTGATTCCACTGATGGTGTTTGATCAATGAGGGAGCAGAGATGTCTTTGGCTTTTTTGATTTCGAAGAACGTTTAGATCGCTTGGGCCACCTTGGTGATCAACTGGGGTGTTGCGGTTGATTTTGATATTTTCCGCGCTGATCCGGAAGTAGCGCTTGCCTATTCAGACAGAGG
>JABSOH010000187.1 GCA_013216065.1 Alphaproteobacteria bacterium | reverse complement strand
CTGGCGCAAGAGGCGGCAATCAGGAGATGAGCCGTACAAAAGGGGGCTCAACACAAAACTGCATCTGGCCGCACAGGGCATGCCGCCTGTTACACAAGGTACAGGAGCAGACTGTCAAGGGGCAGACCGCCTGATTGAAGGGCCGATTATCTGATCGCTGACAAAGGTTATAACACCAACGATATCCTTGAGAATGCCCTTGAGCAGAGTATAGACCGCCAAAAAAATCGCCGCTATCAACGCTGCCTGCGATAAACACCTATACAAAATCTCGTAGAAAACGCTTTCCTGCACCTGAAACGTTGGCTGCAACAAAATACGCCAAAAACTCTGCATCGCCGATACACACATCAGATGCATCGCACTAGGGCTCAATATCTCGTGACTACACTTTGGAGAACCCTAAGCACGTTTTACACAATGTGCCATTCGGTAGGCGTTGAAAATACGCGAACCGCGTCAGCATCGACGCTCAACTCTGACGGCAGATTCTGCACGGGTGTCTTTTTGAGGGTGATCTGATCTTCGTGTACGGGCAAACCATAATGCTCTGCTCCATAGATGCTTGCAAAACCTTCGAGATTCTCGAGCGCTCCTTCGGCTTCAAAGACTGCGGCATAGCCCGGCAAGCTTACTGGAGCGGTAAAAATCCCAGCTTTGGCTGTGGCACAATACTTCTGCGATTTCAGATGCGGTGCGCTATCGGTGCCGAGGAAATAACACGCCCGTCCCGATGTCGCCGCGCCGCGCACCGCCGCACGATCCGAAGCGGTCTTCACGAGCGGATAACAGAAATAATCCGCGCGCAGACCATTGTTCAGCATATCGCTACAGGTCAACAACAAATGATGCAGGGTAATTGAGCCTGCCAATCGACTGCAATGCTGATGATCGGCAACAAAGTCTACTGCTTCTTTGGTCGTCAAATGCTCCATGGTCATGGTCAATTCTGGAAAATGGCGCACCAGATCGCTTAAGGAAGTCTCGACAAACACCCGCTCGCGGTCGTAGAAATCCACGTCGTCGTCGACCACTTCGCCATGCATCAAGAGCGGCACTCCATGCTTCTGCATCACTTCAAACAACGGATACAAGCGGCGAATATCGCGCACTCCTGCACGGCTGAGAGTGGTCGCACCCACCGGATAAAATTTCGCGCCAAAAAAATCACCTGCCTGGTGTCCAGCAATCAACTCTTCGACCGAGGTGTCTTCGGTGAGGTAACACGGGATCAGAGGTTCTGCCCGAACACCGTCGGGCATCGCCACGAAAATCCCGGCGCGATACGCGCGCGCCAACGCTCGAGTCGTCACGGGTATGCTGAGGTTTGGCATCGCAACAAAGCGCCCGTAAACCGTCGCGTGAGCAGGCAAGACTGCGCGCAACATCTCGCCTTCGCGAAGATGAACGTGCCAATCGTCGGGACGCCTAATGCTCAGTTGCCTGATCATGACGGTGAACAACTCCTTAAATCAAGGCATGGAACAGTATAAGCATTCCCATGAAGCAGGTCAAACAGGCCCTCGTCAGACCCTCCAGCGCGAGTCTATAACCAAATCTGGTGTTTGGTCATTTGAATGACGGCAGCGTATCAGGTTGATTTGTTGTTGCGCAACATTGATCAACTTTACGAGGAATACACCACCATGGAAGAGAATAACATTGTTGGATTATTTGATCGAGATGAAATTTCCGATCTTTAATGACGGATATTTTGTGTGCAGGATCGGGAAAATTGATTATGCAGGCAATTGAGACTGAATTTGCGGAATTCATGGTTCCCACTGGTGGACCTGCACACAAAAGCTGGCAAGGCGGCAGTTGTTCGCAATGCCGTGGCTGTATCTGAAGGGCATATCCAGCGATGAAAGGCCCTGAATCTGCTTGTGGAGGCAAAGGAGTTGTCTGCAAGCACGATTTCGCGCCCAAAGCGCAAGGTGGGCGGAAGATTATGAGGACTGGAGCACCCGGACCTTGAAAAAGACCAGTGAGTCTATCACCTGGGCCGATGACGTTCACAGTGGTCTTCGCAGTGAAGAAGCTAAACTTTGCGTGCTGGTAATTGCCGATGTTAATTCACTGGGTGATAAACATTTTCTGGCTATTAAAGACGGAGTTCGGGAATCAAAACACAACTGGAACGAGGTCTTGTAGAAGTTGAAGTATCTGGGCATAAAAGCACCAAAATTGGCGATTAGCGATGGAGTTCTAGATATTGTGGTCACGAGATGGGAAATTAAGAGATTCTTGTAAAAAGTGAGGATCTCACATGACCCAAGTAGCATCACATCGCAGACACGACGTATCAGAAGCTAAGGAAGGGGATTGCTGGAACCGCGTCGTGCGGGCAGTTGAGGCGGCATAGTCAGAGACAGCCAGCAGTTTATCGACGCAGTTCTCCAGATCATGCGCACCGGTGCGCCATGGTGTGACTTGCCGCCGGATTACGGCGACTGGAACAATACGCACCGTCGTTTGGCGCGACAAGGGCGTGTGGGCAAAGCTTTTAGAAATCCTGATTGACAAGCCTGATGACGAATGGCTCAGGATTGATGCATC
>JABSOH010000186.1 GCA_013216065.1 Alphaproteobacteria bacterium | reverse complement strand
TGAACGAAGAGTTGTTTGAAACACTCGAAGACGTGCGGCGCAAACTGCCTCCATGGAGAGATGATGACAATCACGTCCGGCTGGCTCAAAAACCAGGCTCAGACACAAGCGTTACGGACGCTTGAGCTAAACGGGGGGCTTGCACGAAACGAAACCTGTGACTATAATTCCCGCAGACTCTCAGGATTAGGTGAGGGACGACAAGGGAGCAGGTCAAATTCTCCGCTGTCGGTAAATCCGGTGACGTAACCCCCCCCTTCTTCCGACTGAACCGAAGTGATGATGGTGTGTTCGTCGTTAACCAATGCAATTGGATGCCTCCGTTAACCTCATATTTGGATGCAAGGTCTAGGGGGATGCTATGTGGTAAACGTAGCTAACTCAGGTAGTTAATGAGTATTGAAAAATGGTTTCTGATGACGAGATTCGCTGAATAAGAGGTTATATGGAGGTGTCCAATTTTGTGTTCCATTGTGCCAATTCCTTCCTTTGATCTTAAAGTCTGCCGCGGAATAAGAACATTTACTCAATGATATGCTCTAACACAAACTTCTCGTGGCGGGAAAGGCAAGCCCTTATTGCTGCCCGCCGGGACACAATTTCATGAATAAGACCCAACAACGGCTGATTTTAATCGTAGCGGTGATTCTGTGTGGTTTGGCCTATGGTTTGCAGACTTGGTTGCACGATGACAAAGCGCCATTAGGGGTGGTTGATCCAGTATCGCGTGCCATGGTGTTGGTGCTGAATAATGCTGTATTGCACGAAGCCTTGAGTATCGAAGGACAATATTTGGTGCTAAGTTTGGCGCAACGGCCAGAAGATCCTATCAGTGCGGTTCAGCATACGGTGATGGGTGGTTTAGGTGCTGTGCAACGAGACGTGCGCGCTGTACAGCTTGTGTTGTTCGACGCGACGAATGGGCAAAACAATGACCAATGGCAGCAAGCTTATCATCGAGACTATCCCAATATTCTGCAATTGTTCCCCCCCAAGAAAGATATCCCTGCTGTGCTGAAAAGCCTTCGCGTTTGCTGGCAGTTCCAAGGCGATTGCGCGCGTCCGGCGATGCAGAGCGCGGGCAGCCGATTTGTGTATGTACTTGATGGGCGCGATTTGTCGGTGTTGTATTATGGCGATATGCGCTGGGGGGCGTTGGCGCTAGTGCAGGATATTCAAGTCGTCATTGGCAGAGGGCGGCGTTGATGGTGTACCTTGATTACCACGCCAGCCATCCGATATTGCCTGAGGTGCAGCAGAAATTGATCAAGGTGTTGGATTGGGTGGGGAATCCGTCCTCGGTGCATCAATACGGGCAGCGCATACGTCACGGAATCGAAGACGTGCGCGAGCAATTGGCGGCTTGGGTTGGGTTGCCTGATGCACGGGTGATCTTTACCAGTGGTGCAACCGAGGCCAATAATCTTGTGATAGCCGGACATCCCGGCATGGTGCTGGCTTCGGCAATTGAACATCCGGCGGTACTGGGGCGGATTCCTGCCGCGAATATTCTTGCGGTCACGCTTGAAGGGATACTCGATCTGGCGGCATTGCATGAGCGCCTCGAAACTTTGCCCAAGGCGGTCAATCCGTTGGTGTCGGTGATGTACGCCAACAATGAAACCGGCGTGATACAGCCGATTGCAGCGATTGCGCGGTTGGTGCATCAACACGGTGGTCTTCTGCATGTTGATGCGGTGCAGGCCTTGGGGCGAGTATCGCTGGATATGCGTATGTTAGGAATCGATGTCCTGAGCATCGCAGGGCATAAAATCGGTGCGCCGCCCGGGGTTGGCGCGCTCATCGCACCGCAAGCATTGCCCTTACAGGTGCATATCGCTGGCGGCGGTCAGGAACGCGGGTTGCGGGGTGGTACGGAAAATTGGCTTGGAATCATCGGCTTCGGTGCTGCCATGCAGTGGTTTGGCGACCACCAGGCCGACTATGCCACGCACCTCGAAGGCCTTGATGCATATTTTACCGCTGGGCTGGCGGGGGTGCGGGCAGAAATCGTTGCGGCCAAGGCCGAGCGGCTGCCGGGCTGTGCTTTGTTGGTAGCGGCAGGGGCAGATGCGCAGAGTCTGCTGATGCAACTCGATCTGGCCGGGATTGCGGTCAGTTCCGGTTCGGCATGCTCAAGCGGTACGGTGGCAGACAGCCACGTCTTGCGCGCCATGGGCATGGCTGCGGAACTTCGCGCTTCGGCTTTGCGGGTGAGTTTTGGCCATGCGACCACTGAAGCTGATCTTGGGCGTTTTTTGGAAGTCTATCAGCGCGCGCTATCATGAGCGGGATATACCTTGATTATCAAGCGACTACACCGCTTGCTCCCCAGGTGGCTCAAGTGATGCAACCGTACCTTGGCGGTAATTTTGGCAATCCGCACTCGCGTGATCATGCTTTTGGGCGTCGTGCGGCGCAGGCGGTTGAGGAAGCGCGCCAAAGCGTCGCCAAGAGCATCGGAGCGCGCCCATCCGAGATAATTTTTACTTCAGGGGCTACCGAGTCCAATAACACCGCGATTAAGGGAGTGGTGCGGGATGGGCGTAGGCACGTTATCCTGTCTGCTACTGAACACGCCTGTGTGTTGGCGGCAGCAAAGAGCATTGGCGGGTGCAGCGTGCTGGCGGTAGATAACGCGGGGTTGC
>JABSOH010000185.1 GCA_013216065.1 Alphaproteobacteria bacterium | reverse complement strand
AAGCGTAGACTTTTGAGGGCGGGGAATTCACATCCCCATACATACTATGCCGATTTGGGCTTGGGGATGCAGGGCGCTGATGTTGACATTCAAGGGACTGAATGGGCGCAAGCCTGCATTGAGCGCAAGCTCAGCCACGGTTTTGGTTTGATCCGGTGCGCATTCAAAAACCGCTAAGCTCTCAGGATGCATGACTTGGGGTAGGGCAGCGAGAATTTTGCAGTAGGCTGCAAAGCCGTCAGCATCGGCGAAGAGCGCTAGGGCTGGGTCGTATTTCTGTACCGCTTCAGGCAATGGCGTGTGATGCGGGATGTAAGGTGGATTGGTCAAGATGAGGTCAAATTTTTGTGCGTCTAGCCTGCGAAGCCAGTCGCTACAGAGCCACTCAGCGCGGGTGCTGAAATTAAGCCGTGTGGCATTGTGTTTTGCTACGGCAAGGGCTGCGGTGCTGCAGTCCACGCCTAACCCGGTGGCGTTGGGGTACTCGCCAAGAGCGGAAAGTAATAAACAACCCGAACCTGTCCCGAGATCAAGAATACGCTTCGGCGAATGTTCGCAATAGCGCAGTGCGGTTTCGATTAACCATTCGCTGTCCGGGCGCGAGTCGAGTACGGCATCTGTAATCACAAATTCGGCGCGCCAAAATTGTCTTCGTGCAAAAATTCGTGAGAGCGGTTGATGTTGCGCTCGTGCGGCTAACCGCGTGGCAAATTGCCTTGCATCAGGCAGGGGGCTGTGGTGATCGAGGCTCCACAATGCGCTGACATCGCATTCAAGGTGCGCCGCCAACAGCCAGCGTGCTTCTTGATGAGCGCGCGGGATCCCTGCGGAGCGCAGCACCTCGGTGGCGCGGGCGAGTGCTGCGACCATACCTACGCTATTCTCCATCGCCTGCGATTTGTGCTAGTCGCACAGCTTGATCCTCGACAATCAGGGCATTGATCAACTCGTTTAAGCCCTCGCCTTCGAGAATCGAGGGCAATTTGTGCAGGCTTAGTCCGATTCGATGATCCGTGACGCGAGTTTGCGGGAAATTGTAGGTGCGAATCCGCTCGGAACGATCCCCGCTACCAATCTGTACCCGCCGCGCCTCAGAGCGTTCTTTCTCGGCAACTTCGCGCTGGTGGTCATACAGTCTCGAGCGTAACACCTTCATCGCCTTGGCGCGGTTCTTGTGTTGCGATTTTTCGTCTTGGCACTGTACCACCAGACCTGAAGGCAAGTGCGTGATCCGCACCGCCGAATCTGTGGTGTTGACGTGTTGCCCGCCAGCACCTTGAGCGCGATAGGTATCGACGCGTAAATCTTTGTCTTTGATATTGATCTCAGCCTCCTCGACCTGCGGCAAAACCGCCACCGTCGCCGCCGAGGTATGAATACGCCCGCTGGATTCGGTTGCAGGCACGCGCTGCACACGATGTCCGCCGGATTCAAATTTCATCTGTCCGTAGACCCCGTGTCCATCGATTTGCACCACGGCCTGAGATATTCCGCCCAGGTCGTTGTGGTTTTCCTCAAGCATCTGGGCGCGCCAGCCCTGCAATTGCGCGAAGCGCAAATACATCCGCAGCAAATCACCTGCAAACAACGCTGCTTCGTCGCCGCCCGTACCCGCGCGCACCTCGAGGATAATGCCCTTGTTATCGGCAGTATCTTTTTCCAGCAGCAGCAGTTTGGCCTGTTGTTTAAGATCGGGTAAGGCCGAGCGTGCATCGAGCAAATCCTGTTCGATCAGGGCGCGAAATTTGGTGTCTTCCTCGGATTCTAACAGCTCTTTGGCCTCATCAATCCGAGTCAAGGTGTCGTTCAGAATTTGTAAATGCGCCAGAATCGGTTCGCGCTCGGCGTATTCTTGCGACAGACTCGAAAATGCCTGTGCATCGCATTCGCCGCTGTTCAGTTTAGCGCTGATTTCGTCCTGACACGCTTGCATCAGGCGATATTTTCCCCGCCAATCAACCATGTTGTTGTATCTTAAGTTGTCGTACGAGAGCATCACGCATAGCCTTAGTAGTCATGGTTGCCTCATCCCCACTGCGCATATCCTTCAGTTTTACCTGATGCTGTACGACTTCAGTTTCGCCATAGATAACACAAAATCGCGCCGCCATTTGATCGGCTTGTCGCATGCGTGCTGTGACCTTGCCCGAAAAACCAAACACTGTTGCAATACCCGCTTCGCGCAGATACCGCGCCAGAGCCGGAGTCGCGGCTTCGGCCGTAGTGCCAATCGGAATTAAAGCGCATTGCACCGCAGGCAGTGCGGGTGGTATGATCAACTCAGCAAGGCGTTCGATTCCGGCGGCAAAACCAACTCCAGTGGCGGCTTTGCCGCCGACAATCTCGAACAGACGGTCATAACATCCGCCACCCAATACCGTACCCTGTGTGCCGAGAGCATTGGTGATGAACTCGAAGGTGGTGTGTTCGTAATAGTCTAATCCGCGCACCAGATGACGATCACGCGTAAAGACAATCCCCAATTCGTCTAAGGCCGTGCACAGCAGGGTAAAGCGCTCACGGCTTGGGGTTGCGAGAAAATCGTCGATGATCGGTGCGTTGACAAATAATGCACGATCCTGCTCGGCCTTAGAATCGAGTATCCGTAGCGGGTTGCTCTTGAGGCGGCGTATTGATTCCTCGGATAATGCCTCGCGATGTTGCCGAAAATACGCCTTCAGCGCAT
>JABSOH010000184.1 GCA_013216065.1 Alphaproteobacteria bacterium | reverse complement strand
CCACGTTCCGGGTATCCATGGGTACGCGGCAGATCATCGGCAAAACCACTTTCATCAAGATCAATGATTTGTCTGCCCTGTGCCCAACAATCTGTCGTTGAAAGTACCGCCGTTTGCCGACGTTCACTTTGGGATGCGTCAGGGCTTTTTTTATAGGTGACATTCAGCTTTTTTAAAGCTTGCCTAATGGTTTTTTGGTACACTCCGAAACGTTCAGCACGTTCATTTTGATCAGCGTCGGGATATATCCCAACATCGAGAGCCAGAAGATTAAGGTCAATCTTGCGCGTCTTGACACGAACGTATGCCTTGATCGCAGGATTCTTCGACCTCCTCGTGACACTCGCAATGCCAACCGAAAAACGATTGGCAACTTGTTGAAAGGTCAGATTATTACGCTTACGCACCGATAACACTTTTTGTCTGAAATCCAGGGAATAAGTCATAACAAATATATAATCAAAATTATAGCGTTTGGCTATAAGTGCTCAATTATGGTCCAAAATAGTAGTCTGGTGCAAAAATCGGTAGGACGATGATCCAGTATAGAAATATGTTGAGCGGTACCGATTCAGTGAAATTTGCCGAAAGAAACCTGATCAGCAGCATTTCTGGTTGCTCCACGTTACCAGCGATATTATTTATTCCAGTTGAATCGGAACTGGTTGATGAGCCTTGCACGCTTTCAGTGCGATCCACGCGATCACCCAACAGCCCAGCGATATGTAGCCATACTGTGAAATGCTGATTGAATGCGCCAAACCAGTGCGATGAAAGCAGCTGCTCTCACCAAGAAACTCATCCAGCCCGTGCAGAAGTAGATCAAATATTCGCGATAAATCGCCGCGATGCTCGCCAAGATCGCGCTTTGCACGGTCACGATCCAGAAGGGACACCTAGTGAATAGGCGAGGACCGCCCAAAACAGGATTGTGATGAGCAAGGTTTCGGTCATGGCAGTATGTGCAGATCATAGGCTTGTTATGTTCAGGCCTTCATATTCAAGGAAAAGAGCAAGCAGCACCAAAAGCGTGATATTGATATAGCTGATCATCTGAATTGAGACCTTGGCTCCGACCTGTCCAATTACGTCCCAGAAGACAATGCCGAGAAAGAACATTGGCATCTTGATGATGTAGAAAATTCCGGCATCCAGAAAAACCAAGCCGTTATAATACACGTTCAGTGCGTCCACCAAGATCAAGAACCAGCATTTGGGGTTGCTCCAGCTAAGATGCCCATCAATTTCCAGTTGAAGTCGAAGTCACGACCTTTGGAGGGGTGGGTGCTGCGAAAGATTTTAAAGGCAATATTACAGCTGCTGCAAAAAGCTCGAAGACATGCGGCCACACCGTAAAGTGTGGAGTGATCTGTCCAAATATTTGGGTCAGCAAGGCGATGGTCACCACGGGGCTTAGCTAACCGATGAAAAAGAACTTGGCGTATTGGCGATAGATATAGCCAAAGCTCTGATGTACGGCATCCTGCATGATGACTGACCAGAAGGATCCTGATGAATAGGCGAAGGCTACCAAAAAAATACTACGGTCAATAAAGTCTTAGCCATGATCGAATTCTCCAAAAAAATAGGACCTGATTTGTACCAGAGTAGTGCCCGAAAAAAGGCTGGAATTCCATTCCAGCCTTTTTAAATATCCCAAGAACCGAAGTTCTAGCGTTTCGAAAACTGGAACGAGCGTCGAGCTTTGCGATGACCGAATTTTTTACGTTCGACGCGTCGAGCATCGCGAGTCAGCAGCCCAAGCGGTTTCATTTTTATGCGATGTTCGGGGTTGAAGGCTTGGAGCGCGCGGGCAATGCCGTGGCGGATAGCACCTGCCTGACCCGATAGGCCACCGCCCTTGACGGTGCAAATCACATCAAAAGTGCCCTTGGTGTTGGTGGCATCGAAAGGTTGCGTAATTACCATTTCGTGCACTGTGCTGGCTAAATATTCCGAAGCCAAACGTTCGTTGACCGTGATAATGCCTTTACCGGGCTTGATCCAAACTCTAGCGATGGCAGACTTGCGTTTGCCAGTGCCGTAGGCGCGACCCAAAGCATCAATTTTCTTTTCACGCACGATCGGCAGCGTGGACCGCATGTCTGGTGCTTCGACAGCAGGACTGTTGCTTGCAGTGTCTTCAACCACCACATTTTTCAGGGCTTTAAGCCCCTCTGGTGGAGCGGGGAATTGTTCGGAAGTAGCCATGGATGTGCTCCCTAACGGTATGAGTAGTCAAATGGTTTAGTAACGTTTGCTGTTTTTTGCGTTCGCGGCAGCAAAATCGTAGGGCTTAGGCTGTTGGGCTTCGTGGCAATGCGCGGCACCAACATAGATGTGAAGGTTGCGTAAGACCTCGGATTTTAACGTGCCGCCAGGGATCATGCCTTCGACGGCTTTTCCCAGCACGCGCTCTGGGTGTTCGCCATCCAAAATCTGCTCGGTAGTGCGCTGTTTGATGCCACCAACATAGCCCGTGTGCCAATAGTACACTTTGTTTTTGCGTTTCTTTGCCGTGAGATGCACCTTGTCGGCGTTGACCACCACTACCTTATCGCCACAATTGACATGCGGGGTGAAGGTTGCTTTGTGCTTGCCACGAATCAGGCGTGCGATTTCAACAGCGAGCCGCCCGAGGACGAGGCCTTCGGCATCAATCAGGAGCCATTTGGCTTCCGCAACCATCGCCGGAACTTTCGCACCGTAGCTACGGCTGATTTGGCTCAAAATGCCTTAGGACATGGCTCCTCCTT
>JABSOH010000183.1 GCA_013216065.1 Alphaproteobacteria bacterium | reverse complement strand
AGCCCGTTGTGCTAGTAACTCTGTCTTTCCTGCGCCCGGGCCTGCTGCGACTGAAATTGATGTTTCTGACTCAACAATTTTCAAAGCCTCCCCTTCTATTCGTATCCTGGATGAAGGCTGCCAATTATCTGGCGTCACGTAAATCATACTTTCTCCCCCGGTTGAACAGACCGTGGAGGAACAAGGATGTCCCTTGCCTTCTCAATTAAGGCTCTGAGGGGCTCAGGACAATTTGCAACAATAGCCCTATCACCTAAAAATCCAAGAGCTTTGTAATGAGACGCCGGTTTGGATCGTGATGTGAAAAGGTTTTTGTAAGTGTACAGTTCTTCATCGGTGAAAGCGGCTCCGATACGATTCAAATCTTTATTACCCGGACCACTATCTCCAAAAACAGATTTGGCGATCTTTTTCTTTTCTTCATCGTCAAGCGTTGGATCAAATGGAGTGCTTGGTTTATAAGCAGCAGGAAACGCTTTGATCATCATCATGTCAAGGTCAAGGTAGGTGGAGTAGAATAACCCGCAAGGCCGCCAGCATGTCACCCAACCTTCTGCGGTATGTGGAACCAGCCCTTGATTATCTGGGATGGATTCTGTGATTCGGCTAAGCCACTCCACAGCATTCTTAATCCGGCCCATGCCGCCATTGTGGCGCCCAAGGTCGAAATCCAACAGAGTCAAGCATGGAATTTTCAATCCAGCAACCAGTTTCCAAAGGTGTTGAGCATGAAGCCCGCCAATTGGGACGAAGGCAACAAATGAGGGATCCAACGAGATGCCAAGAGCTTCAGCAATTCGCGGAATGACAATCCGTTCACTGTCCCCTTCGCCGATGATGACGAGCCGAGCAAAATATATTTCCGGGTTGGATAAGATTGCTTGGCGTAGAAAACTGCTTACTTCGGCATCCGTGACTGGCAAAGGTATCTCTTTGACACAAGAGACAAGACTTTGCCTACAATTTCTGAAATACCTTACGTTCCGGGGATCAATGCGTGTCAGAACACTGGTAGAATGGCTGGTTATAAACGACTGTGCAGAACCTGCTTCGATGAGTTCTTCAAGAAGCCGAATGAGGCGTGGCAAATAGAACGGTGAGAGATGATTTTCAGGCTCTTCAAGAGCAAAGATCGTCAATGGTGCTGGAACAAAATCTAGAGGCTTAAAACCTTCGAGGTGTTCTGGCGCTGCATCACTCATTTTCCGGATAAGTCTGTGCAGCGTTGCAGACAATGCAAAATACAAGAGTGAAACCTGACCTTCACTCAACTCTTCAAGTTGGCGTTGCCCCCCACCTGGTGATTTTTCGAACCGCAATGTAAGATCACGAATCAACTGCTCAAATTCGGTTGCCACAACACTGATAATGGGATCGGCGTCGTAGTGACCATCATGCAAATCTCCCCAACACGATTTCAAATCTCGGGTTATTGAACTGATAGCTGTAACGGCGGTAAGGTTATCCTCCAATTGCTGTGCAAACTCTTGCGATTGACTCTTGGTCTTGTCATCCCAGTCAGCGGAGCGTTCAATCCGTTTCAGGACGTTCTTTAAAGCATGACGAGTGACCCCAAGGGAATCTCTATGGGCTTGGAATATACACAAGCTCTGCAAATTGTGTTGATCTGCCACGAACAGGTATTTTTCGCTCATCATCCCAACCAAAAGCCACTTTATCTGTTGTACGAACAGTATAAAGCTTAACTTCTACGTCATCTTCGAAGGATTCAGACCTCACGTAACGCCCCTCAAGAACTAAGCGAACTTTGAGAGATTGGTCGCCTGCATCAAAATAAATATCGTTAAAAACATGAGTTCTGCCATTTTGGCAAGAAAAACCAAATACGACATCAATGACAACTTCCCTTTCAGAGACGGATTGACTGTCCTCACCATGCCCGAAATGGACATCCGATTTCCGAAGTTGCCGTTCGCTTGAGATTGGCGAAAATAATCTTTTCAGAGCCTCCAATGCTGATGACTTTCCGGCTCCATTGTCTCCAATAAAACAACAGGTCCCCCTGGATTGAAAGGAGATTTTAACGGTTGTATCTCCGAAGCATTTGAAATTTCGTAGTGACAAAGATTCGATATGCATAGAAAAATTACCTTAAGTATTTATAGTAGATTAGAGCAACTAACTTTATCTCGTTAAGTACCGTAGGTGCGAATAAGATTAACCAATGCCGCAGCATGGCAGGATGTTTTGTCATACTAAACCATATCCTTACCACTCTAAACGGGAACAGAAAAAAAGCAAATTCGCTCAATCTACCGCATTCTCACGCAACATACTGGACTGTAATGGATAATGCATGGCTATATTGAGAATGATCTGTGCCTCAATATCCATGGTGACGTTGGCGTTCGGTGAGGTTCGAAATGACAGCTTTTCTCTATCTAACCTGTCAATGACATCCAATTCATAGCACTTTAGCCATTTGCGTAATGTTTGGCCTGCTAATGCCGCATCAGCGGCACACAAAACCCGCATTACCAATCTTCAGATAAAGCTCTATCCAGCCTAAGTGTGGCACATACCCTAAATTCTCCCATGATTGATGTTGCATATTTGTGTTGGTTTGCGTATGCACTCGCGCATGACCAGAGTTGCCA
Source organism: Alphaproteobacteria bacterium (assembly GCA_013216065.1). Classification (GTDB taxonomy): domain Bacteria; phylum Pseudomonadota; class Alphaproteobacteria; order JABSOH01; family JABSOH01; genus JABSOH01. The sequence continues at coordinate 157 of JABSOH010000183.1, read as the reverse complement.
TCTACGCCCGCTACAGTTCCGATCAGCAAAGCCCGATGTCGATCGAAGACCAGGTCAGGACCTGCAAAAAGTATATCCGTACCCAACTGCACATCAACGATGAACCGATCATTTTTTCTGATGACGCCATCACGGGTGAGCATAAAATGCGTCATGG
>JABSOH010000182.1 GCA_013216065.1 Alphaproteobacteria bacterium | reverse complement strand
CTTGCCTGCAATATGAGGCGTTTGGTCTATTGGCGAAAAAAGAAAGCCATGGCAGAGCACGAAGGGCTCCATCCGGGAATTCCCGCCCGGAAAAAGTTCCAGAGACAATCTCACACAAAAAGCATTTTCTATTCAAAGTCTCATCAATTTTAGGTTCTCGGGGATGTCTAGGTTACTATCGTGATGTCGGGCGTTTTCGGATGGATGGCTAATTTCTGCGTTCGAGGCTCAACCTGCAACGGGCGAGTGATCGCGCGCTTACTCAGCAGGTCGAAAACACTTTACTGAATTTCTGGCATTGGCGCCGCTTGGTGAGGACATGGAACAAAGGTCTGACAACCACAAAAACAAGACGTGCTGTGATACCACCAGCGTCGCAGCAGTAAGGTTGCGCTATACGCCGTTTTTGCTTTCCCCTCAACACAAAGGACCGTTCAGGATTTACAACGCAACCTTATGCCCAAGATACGGTGCCATAGTGTTGCTATTGCTACTGTCAAGAGAACGCGTCAGTTATGAAGAACACAGCCAGAATCTGTCAGCACTTTGTGAAGGGGCTCTTAAATACAACAAAATACGTGCAAATTCCTCAAATCATCCGGCTTCAACAATTTTTAAATGGGCTGTCCTAGATAATGAGTTCAGCTATTTCCTACCCCATTGTTTTAGCTGCGATAATTGAACTGACAGGTCACTGTTGTTGAATCTCCACTCACACTCCTTCAGGAATAGGCCAAAATGTTTCTGATGTAATGATGATGGTCTGCAAAGAGCTTGGAATGGTTAATGGTGAAAGTCGGACACATACAGTACCTTCTACTCCAGCAGTCAGAATATACGATGCCGTCAGGTATGACCTTGCGCTCTATGATCGGCACCAAAGTGGCGGCGTCTGGAATGATCCTGATGTCAATCCCCTTTTAAATAGGCCCAAAACGGGGATTTGCACCTGCGTTCACGTTTGCCTTTGCGCTTGTCGCCGAGATAGCTCTCGTCTACTTCGATCTCGCCGCCGAGCATCGCCTCGCTCTCCTCCAGTGCATAGGCGATCATCTCACGCAGACGCAGGAAATAACGGGCGGAGGTGTTGCGATGCACCCCGCATAAGGCTGGCTGCCGCTCGCGCCATGGTTCTGGCAACGATGCAGACGGACTTATTTATTCTTGCTCAGATAACTCTCTACTTATGCTTCTCACGATAACCTCAATCTTGGTTATTTAGGACAGCCCCTAAATTTAACAACTAACAAGGCCATCTTACTGATCATTCCCGCCAGTCTCGATTTTGGTGCCGAGCACGTTAGAGGTGATAAATGCTAGGTGCAGTATATTTTATGCCTTGGCTTTTGCCACTTTTTCAGAAGTTCCTGTAGCCTCAGTTTTCGGGGGCGACTCGGCTTTAGGCTCGTTGTCCCTGTCATTCAGCGTACGATATGCTTCGTTACAGTGATTCTGGCAGTACGGCCAGTCTGGAACGATGGGCTTGCCGCAAAAATGAAAGTTCACATCGTTCGGATCACCGAATGGCCACCGACATTGCTTCGCGCTTGGCATGGTCAGCTTTTCGGGCTCCTCAACCAACAGAGCCTTTTTAGGCTGTTGCGAAAGCCCCATACGGTTGGCCTTGCCAATCACTGCATTGCGCGTGATACCACCACCAAGAGCCTCAGCGATTGCCCGTGCTGACGCGCCGTTTTCCCACATCTTGACGAGCAGGTCTTGATTATCGTCTGTCCAAAAATTTTTTGCTGCCACAAGTTGCCCTTTCGGCATGTTTAAGGTTAATTGCGTCATTGAAGGTCGCCCTAAAAACAACGCCTTGAACCCTTGCAATATGAGCTATAATCGAATCTGGTGTTTGGTCATTTGAATGACTGCAGTGTATCAGATGGATTTGTTGTTGAGCAACATTGATCAACTTTACAAAGACACACCTCCGTGGAAGAGGATAACATTGTTGGATTATTTGATCGAGATGAAATTTCCGATCCTTTGACGGATATTTTGCGTACAGGAGCGAGAAGATTGGTTATGTAGGCAGTTGAGGCTGAATTTGCGGAAGTCATGGTTCCACTGGCGGATCTACGTACAGAAAGCTGGCAAAGCGGCAGTTGTTCGCACTGGTTATTTGCTGGAGCGCCACTTGCAGACTGTGGCGGTAAAAATGCCGAAAGCGCGCTCGAGAGCACAGGTAAGCCTGTCACGTTCCGCCCTGGTTCCGCCATATGTGCGCAAGGCGAAATCTCTAGAGGCTGCATTGCTTGTATCTGAAAGGCATATCCAGCGGTGAAATGCCCTGAATCTGCTTGTGGAGTCGGAGGCGAAAGGGTTGTCTTCAAGCACGATTTTGCGCTTGAAGCAGAGATGAACAAAAGAATACGGGGGCTGGAGTGCCCTTGGGCCGATGATGTTTACAGTGGCCTCCACAAGAGTGAAGAAGCTAAACTTTCCGCGCTGGTAATTGCCAGTGTTAACGAACTAGGCGAGAAACGTTTTCTGGCCATATGCAAGGCGGGAATCAAAACAAAGCTGACACGAAGTCTGGAAAAAGTTGAAGGATCAGAGCATGAAGCTGCCAAGATTGGCGATGGATCTCTGGGGTTTTGATTTGTGCACTTGGACAAAGATTTTCCGGAAATTTGTTACCAGCGGGGCCGGGTACATATAGCTAAACTCTATAATTTTGATTATATATTTTCCATGACTTATTCCTTGGATTTCAGACAAACAGTGTTGTAGGTGCGAGAGCATGGAACTACGACATTTCAATAAGTTAT
>JABSOH010000181.1 GCA_013216065.1 Alphaproteobacteria bacterium | reverse complement strand
ACGGTATCAGTGCATCGTATCCCGAGTTTTGCCCACGCTGACGACATGGAAATGGCGTTGGATATGGGACGGGTTCATCTGCATCAGCGAATCAAAGTGCCGTATGAGGCTGTGAACGCCGATGGTGAGGTGCAACTGAGTTGGACGATCACGACTCCGGGGCGCATGCTGCTGTGGTCGGTGATGCCGCGCCATGCCGAATTGGGCTTTGATCTGGTTTCGGCAGTGCAGACCAAGAAGGTCATCACGAGCATGGTTGGCAAGGTCTATCGCCACGCTGGGCAGAAGGCGACGGTGATTTTCAGCGATAAGTTGATGGAACTGGGCTTCCGTTGGGCGTGTCGCTCGGGCATTTCGTTTGGGATCGAAGATTTAGTGGTTCCGGCAGAAAAAGCGGGCTTGGTCGAAGAGGCTCGTGCTAAAGTGCAGGAGTTTGAGACCGAACACATGAACGGTCTCATCTCGGCAACCGAGCGTTACAATAAGGTGCTGGATGTTTGGACGGCGTGTCAAAATAAGGTGGCGAAGGCGATGAACAAAACGATTCGCCAGGAAACCGGATCACAGCCGAACTCGATTTACATGATGGCGCACTCTGGAGCGCGGAGTTCCGAAGCACAGATTCGGCAGCTTGCGGGTATGCGCGGTTTGATGGCGAAACCTTCGGGCGAGATTATCGAAACCCCGGTGCTATCGAGCTTTAAAGAAGGTCTTGGCGTGCTTGAGTACTTTAATTCGACTCATGGCGCGCGGAAGGGTCTGGCGGACACGGCGTTGAAGACAGCAAACTCGGGGTACCTCACCCGCCGTCTAGTGGATGTTGCGCAGGATTGCGTAGTGCTTGAGCAGGATTGCGGTACTTTGCGTAGTGTCGAAATGCGTCCGGTGATTCAGGGCAGCGAATTGATCGAAAGTCTCGCCGAGCGTGTGCTGGGGCGTGTGCTTGCCGAAGATGCTGTGGATATCCGAACTGACAAAGTGGTTCTTGAAGTTGGCGTGATGGTCGATGAAGAGGCAGCGGAAAAACTTAATGGCACACGGGTCGATACGGTGCGGGTACGTTCGCCGTTGATGTGTGAGGCCGAGGTTGGGGTTTGCGCGAAATGCTATGGCCGCGACATGGCGCGCGGCACGATGGTTAGTATGGGCGAAGCGGTGGGTGTTGTTGCCGCGCAGTCCATCGGTGAGCCGGGAACGCAGTTGACGATGCGCACTTTCCACATTGGCGGTGCGGCGACGCGTGCTGGCGAAGACAGCTCGATCACCTCGACGGTTGATGGTGTGGCCGAGGTAGAGAACCGTAATGTAATGTCCGATTCGCGTGGCCAGTTGATTGTGATGACACGTTCGTCAGAATTGGTGCTGCGCAACGATGATGGGCAAGAGGTCGGACGCTATCGGATTCCATACGGTGCGCGGTTGCACTTTGACTCGGGTGACAGAGTCAAACAAGGCCAAGCGGTTGCCGAATGGGATCCGCATTCGAAGCCGATTATTTCCGAGCAAGAAGGTTTCGTGAATTATGTTGATCTGGTGGATCGGATATCGGTGCAGGAAGTGATCGACGCATCGACCGGGATTGCACGTCAGGAGGTGATCGACTGGCGGCAGAGTGCGGGTGGTGCGGACTTGCGTCCACGCTTGACCTTGCGCGATGCTGGTGGCGAAGTGGTGAAGTTGAAGAACGGCATGGAAGCGCGTTATTACGTTCAGCCGGGCTTCATTTTGTCGGCGAACAATGGTGATGCGATCAAGGTCGGTGATGTGTTGGCGCGTGAGCCGCGCGAATCGTCGAAGACTTCGGATATTACCGGGGGTTTGCCACGCGTAGTTGAGTTGTTTGAAGCACGTCGTCCCAAGGACGCAGCGGTGATAGCGGATCGTGATGGAATTATCCGCTACGACAAGGACTTCAAATCGCGCAGACGAATTCTGATCAAGGACGAGAGCGATCCAATGCATTTCAGCGAATACATGATCTCGAAGAACGAGGCCTTGTTGGTCAACGAAGGCGATGTGGTGCGCAAAGGCGACATGCTGGTTGAAGGGCATCTGGTGCCGCATGATATTCTGGCGGTGATGGGTGTTGAGGCTTTGCTGCATCATTTACAGCGTGAGATCCAAGCAGTGTATCGTCTGCAAGGGGTGAAGATCAGCGAGAAGCACATCGAGATCATCATCCGTCAGATGCTGCGTAAGGTCGAAGTGGTTGATCCGGGTGATTCTATGCTTCTGGTCGAAGAGCATCTTGATAGCGCTGATGCGCGCAAATTGAACAAGGGTCTTGAGGCCGAGGGGAAGACTCCGGTTACTTTCCGCCCGATTCTGCATGGGATCACTAAGGCTTCGGTGCAAACCAAGTCTTTCATTTCGGCAGCATCGTTCCAGGAGACCACGCGCGTCTTAACCGAGGCAGCGGTATCCTGTAAGGAAGACACGCTCGAAGGGTTGAAAGAGAACGTGATTGTCGGGCGTTTGATTCCGGCGGGGACGGGGAATGTGTTGCGCAAACTTCAATCGGTTGCGCGTAAGCGTGATCATGTGATTGATGTCGAGCGCGAAGCCAAACGTCAAGCACGTCTTGAGGCCGAGGAGACTGCAGCAACACTCACGCAAGAACACGCGCCGCGGGACTTTCCAGAGATAGACCTGCCGGAGGAGCAGTGCGCACGGAAGTGAAGAGTTCAGAGATGATCAAGTCTCGCGCTTTACACCCTAGTTTATACTTTTTCGTGCGTTTTGAGAAACTTTTCTCTCAGGATTTCGAATGGGGCTTTCCCGCTCAATGCGCCGTGTGATCTGTGGCAATTATAATAGGTTTCCCATTCCTTTAATTTGGCTTTGA
>JABSOH010000180.1 GCA_013216065.1 Alphaproteobacteria bacterium | reverse complement strand
AATATGATCAATGTGTGTCCGCACATCCCGACTAAACTGCCGCAGTCCTTCTGCATGATCACCGTCTTCGGGGGTATTCAACCAAACACGATAACCTTCGAAGGGAAATTTGGCATCCACCACCATTGAACCTGGAGGATTCGGCAAGATCAGTAAACAATCGGGGCGACGATTGTTGCTCAGTGTGGCTTGAAAACGGTACAGCACATTGGGCAAAACCTGTTGCACGAGATTCGCCAGTTGCAGTTCACCGATTGCGCCCCGTGCCTGCCGATTGCTGAGTACATTCTTCAAATCAACGACGTGCTGGCCTAAATCGCGAAACTGTTGTTGTGCTTGATCCATGACACCAAGTTTTTCACGCAGAGTACCGAGATTTTGCGCAGTCTCGGCGCTTTGACGCGCCAGAGATTCGTGAATTCGCTGTCCAAGCCTACCCAAGGACTGATCTAACGTGCGCCCCAACTGCCGCTCAAGCTCCTGATGTCCACTCTGATCATTCAAATACGTATCCAGCTTAGCGATTCGCTCTCGCTGTTGCTCCATACCGCGCGCACTCCTGAGCAGTAGCACAACCACCAAGACCAGCAGTAAAACGAGTATCCCGAGGATCAGGTTGCTCATTTATGGCGCTCCTTATACTATTAAGCTGTAAACGACGATTAACCTTATTTTTTGCGAAACATGACCATTCTTCCAATCCTCATCGCACCGCACCCAATCCTGCGCAAAAAAGCCACGAAAGTGCAACACTTCGATGATGCGCTAAAGACATTGATCGAAAATATGTTCGAAACCATGTATCACGCGCCCGGTATCGGCATCGCTGCGCCTCAAGTTGGCGTGAGCAAACGCCTTATGGTGATGGATTGTGCGCAGAAAACCAGCGAACACGAAATCGCACAAGCCCAACCAGACCCCCGAATACTGATAAATCCGATTGTGCTTGAAAAATCCGGCGAGGATTCTCCCTATGATGAAGGCTGTCTATCGCTGCCGGGCTATCAAGTGCCAGTTGAGCGCGAATACTCTGCCACCGTGCGCTATCAAGATGTTCACGGCAACCACCACAACATAACCTTCGAAGGCTTGCCCGCTCGATGCGTCTTGCACGAGATCGATCATCTCGACGGTGTGATGATCATCGACTACACATCGCGACTGACCCGTAGCCGTATCTTGCGAGAATTGCGCGCTCAGAAAAAATCTGCCGAAACACAAAGCTCTTTGGCCTGAAAACATGCACGATCCACAAAAGCTACGCCTCGGCTTTATGGGAACTTCGGAATTTGCCGTGGCGGTTCTTGAACGCCTGCTAGCAGCGAACATTCGCCCACTGATCATCTACACCCAGCCATCTAAAGCCCGTGGACGCGGTATGAAAACCACGCCAACCCCGATAGGGGCAACAGCAGAGGTCGAAAACCTTGATGTGGCCATGCCCGATGATCTCACGACCCCTGACGCCGCTCAACAATGGACCGATTACGCACTAGATGTTGCAGTAGTAGTCTCTTACGGCATGAAATTGTCCGCAAATTTTCTCGCTGCACCACGTTTTGGCTGCGTCAATGTTCACCCATCGCTATTGCCACGCTGGCGTGGTGCTGCACCTCTTCAACGCGCCATTGAGGCTGGAGACACCAAAGGCGGCATCAGTATCATCCAGATGGATGTTGGCATCGACACTGGGCCGATTCTCATCCAAACCCCCTTAGCAATCCCTAAAGACATCACTGGCGGCGAATGGCATGACCATACCGCACAGCAAAGCGCTAATAGCCTCATCGAGGTCCTCGCACACCTTGATGAGATTCGCCCCCAACCACAACCTGTAGAAGGCGCTTGCTACGCGCGAATGTTCACTAAAAGTAGCCTCGAGATTGATTTTCATCAACCTGCCGAAGCCGTCGCCAACAAGATTCGCGCCTTTACCCCTAAGCCTGGCGCATGGTGTCGCTGGAATCAAAAACGTCTTCGCCTGTTTTCTGTCAAAGTTTTCGCACAAAATACTCTAAAGAAGGTTGAATCAGGAACCATACTCGATAAATCGTTGACCATTCAAACTGCGGACGGCATGATCCAACCAAAACTGCTACAACTAGAAGGGCGCAAAATGATGGCGATCAGCGATTTTCTGCTTGGACAACACATCCCTGTTGGCACCATCTTGAAAGGCAAAAGCCCATAAACCAAGCACACGGTACACTCCCTTGGCGCGCTCTTTAGTCTGGTACCGCTGATTCCGTTGCTTTCGAGTTGTTACATTCCCTATGACTACCTCACCAAGATACAAATTTCGAAAGACAGCCGTTACGGACTGCACTTCCAAGGTCGGATTAGTGTTGGCAAGTCATCTCTCGAAGTTGGACGATGGGGAAATTGAGATCCGGTACCGAAGAAAAAAATGATCCATCAAAATTCGATGCAACGTGTGGGATTCAACAATATCAAGTACACTTTCCCTGCGAGCTACAAAGTTAGGAAATGCAGTCACCCGGCGAAAAGCCCCTACAGCTCGTCGGCACGCTCGGCAATTCTCAATCAAATTATTACTACTCGGCACTCGGTAATCGTAGTGCAACACGTAGAGTGTTTTGTACCGCTTGCCCCGTAGCAGGGCGTACTTCAAGGGCGGTCACAGCCGTGCAACTTGAAAATGCGGATCAAGCGCAAAATCCAAGCGTCCTGTATTAAGCGCCTGTTGAATCATCGCGTTGTTACCTGATCCCTTCAGGAGTATACCGTTCACCAATGACCCGCAAAGCCTGCTCAACATTAGGCAATATACTGAAGAGGTCCATGAAAAGATTCGCAATATTCGAGTTTTGCGTCATCGCCAATACCGTCAAATCTAGCTGAATCCACGTGCTGACCAGCCACCTGGCAGCATCTGGAATTACCGCGCGTGATGTTTTGTGTTGTGCCCAACCCCCGAAGCGCTCCGTTGGTGGCCTCACACCACCTTGACTGGGCCTGAGAAAACAGACAAACTGAGTTCCCTCTGCCGCCGCTACGTAAAAAA
>JABSOH010000179.1 GCA_013216065.1 Alphaproteobacteria bacterium | reverse complement strand
ATGATCGAAAGTCAGGGCCTTCACCCGTTTGCCCACCTCAAAGGTCCGATGAACCTCTTCGTGAGAACCGGAGCGGGGGAAAACACACATCGGGTGGGCAAACCTCGCCTGCAATATGAGGCGTTTGGTCTATTAGCGAAAAAAGAAAGCCATGGCATAGCACTCTTGGTTTGTGTTCGCACCCACCCCGTGCCAAATCATCTCAAGGCGGGTAGGATTGGCCAGCACCGTTTCGGTGGGTTTGCATGCCCGATAACCCGATACGCAAATTCATCGGACAATGATCATGCAATACCGCAAACGCAGCATGCATTCCAGTCACATCAGATACCGAGTCATCAGATACCGTGCCATTGCATGATGTTCTTCGGGATGATCCAGTCAAAGATCGGCTTCAGGGTGATGGCTGGAGAGTTCCTCAGCAATCGCCACCGAGTCGCTAATCACCAACCTCTCGAATCCAAACGCAAAGCCGGAACTGTGCGCGCCAAAAAAAAACGCCTGCACGTCGCGGTGGAATTGCTCTGTATACATCGTCGCAAACAACTCAGTACGGGCGATACCAAGCGCGACCACCCAACAGCAGAGTGTACCTCATCGTGTCCCGTTACTAGGAAAACTTGCCTCAAGAACTATAAGCCAAGAACTCTGCGCACTCCAGCGCCATAGGCAGCATCGGCTTGATCGAAATGCGCCAATTGACGCTCAATGATCTCGATCGGAACCCCTGCCATGCTTTCAGCGATATTATTAAACAGCCGCTGCTGCTGATCCGAATTCATTAAGCGGAACAAATCACCCGTTTGAGTATAGTCTTCGTTGCCGTCACGATGGTTATAGCGGGCTGCATCACCATCAATCGGCAAGGGCGGCTCGGCGTATTGTGGCGCTTCAACTGGACCATCGAAACTGTTCGGCTCGTAGTAGGCATCAATATTGCCGTGCTTCGGCTCGAAGAAGCGCATTGAACCGTCCTTGTGATAATGATGCACGGGACAACGCGGCGCATTCACTGGCAATGCCTCGTAGTGCGTACCCAAGCGATAGCGATGGGCATCGGCATAGGCAAACACCCGCGCCTGAAGCATTTTATCAGGCGAGAAGCCAACTCCCGGTACGATATTACTCGGCGAGAATGCCGCTTGCTCGATCTCGGCAAAATAATTTTCGGGGTTGCGGTTCAATTCCAACACCCCAACATTGATTAATGGAAACTCGCCATGCGGCCAAACTTTTGTCAAATCAAACGGGTTGAACGACGTACGCTGAGCCTGCTTTTCGGTCATAATCTGAATTTTCATGTCCCATTTTGGGAAATTGCCGTCTTCAATTGTCCCAAATAAGCTTTCCTGATAGCCCTCGCGCGTGCGCCCGATTACCTCGGCCGCCTCGACGTTGGTGTAGTGGGCGTGGCCTTGTTGAGTTTTAAAATGGAACTTCACCCAAACCCGCTTGCTCTGAGTGTTGATCAGGCTGAACGTGTGCGATCCATACCCATTCATGTTCATCGGTGTGGTCGGGCAGCCACGATCACTCATCAAAATCGTGACCTGGTGCAGGCTTTCGGGCGACAAAGACCAAAAATCCCACATCGCCGTGCCTGAGCGTAAATTGCTCTTGGGATGGCGTTTCTGGGTGCGGATAAAATCAGGGAATTTCAATGGATCACGGATGAAGAACACCGGCGTATTGTTGCCAACCAAATCCCAATTACCTTCGGAGGAATAGAATTTCAGCGCAAAGCCGCGCACATCGCGCTCGTTATCCGCTGCCCCAAGTTCCCCTGCCACAGTCGAAAAACGCGCCAGCATCTCGGTTTTTGCGCCTTTTTGCAAGCAGGCCGTCTTAGTGTATTGCGAAATATCCTCGGTTATCGTCAGAGTCCCGTATGCCCCCCAACCTTTAGCGTGTACCACGCGTTCTGGAATACGCTCGCGATTCTGGTGCGCAAGTTTCTCGACCAGATGCACATCTTGCAGCAATACCGGGCCGCGTGCTCCAGCAGTCAGTGAGTTCTGATTATCAACAACGGGGGTCCCCGCACTAACGGTCAGGGTTTTTAATGCCATGGGAATTGCCTTTTTCTACACTGATGGAAAATTTTTCATAAATTTCAATATATTACACAGATCTACAACCGAATCTGGTGTTTGATCATTTGCACGACAGGCGCGTATCAGGTTGATTTGTTGTTGCGCAACATTAGATCAACTTTACTGAAGGACACATCACCACGGATGAGAATAACATTGTTAGATTATTTGATCGAGATGAAATTTCCGATCCTTTGACGGATATTTTGCGTGCAAGATCGAGACGGTTGATTATGCAGAATTCATGGTTCCACTGGTCATGGTTTCACTGGCAGATTTGTGCACGGAAGCTGGCAAGGCGGCGGTTGTTCGCAATAGTTATTTTCCGGAACGTCGCTTATAGACGGGGCTTGGGCCTGTGGCAATAAAAATACCAAAAGTGCACTCGAAAATAGGCAGGCCTGTCACGTTCCAATCTGCTCTGGTTCCACTATTATGTGTGTAGGAAGAAACCTCTGGAGGCTACGTTGTCGTGGCTGTATCTAAGAGCAGTGAAATGCCCTGAAGTTGCTGGTAGGGATCGGAGGCGAAGGGATTGTCTGCAAACACGATTTCGCGCCCAAAGCATGTGGATTTCGACACATAGCCAAAGTGATTATCAGAGTACAATTTGACGTAACCAAAAACAATCAGGCTGCGGCATGATTTCAACAACTCAAGCACTAGACATTGTAGTCACGAGATGAGAAAAAATGAAATTCTTGTAAACTTTAAGGAGGATCTCACATGACCCAAGTAGCATCACATCGCAGACACGACATGTCAGAGCAAGGAAGGGGATTGCTGGAACCGCGCCTACCGGGCCGCGCGGACAGTTGGGGCGGCATAGCCAGAGACAACCGGCAGTTTTATCGACGCGGTTTTCTGGATCATGCGCACCGGTGCGCCATGGCGTAACTTGCCGCCGAATTACGGCGACCGGAGCAATACGCACCGTCGTTTGGCGTGACAAGGGCGTGTGGGCAAAGCTTTT
>JABSOH010000018.1 GCA_013216065.1 Alphaproteobacteria bacterium | reverse complement strand
CCAATCGGCCATTTCTCAAAAGCCTGGCGCGCTTCGCCCTTGAGCATATCCTGCGGAATGAACCAGCTTTGCATGTTGGGATCCCACCCCTTAGCTCCTGGGCTTTGGCCTCGGTACGATCTTTGGGCGGCACGCGAATGTAGAGCGGCGTATGCTTCTCACCTGCAAGCGGATCATACGATGGTCTTTGAGGCGATACGGCAGGCAACACCGTTGCAGCACTCAAGAACTGCATCGTCTTGCGCGTAGCGTTTAACGAAGCGACTGCCTGAGGATCGACACCCGCCATTAACAGTTTTTGTGGAGGAACTTCTGTTGGTGGCACTGGCAGGTTGTGGAGAAGCAGTCTCTCCCATGCGCCGAATTTCTGTTGCGGTGTTTTGGCCTCAAGGCCGTGCAGTTTGTAGCCTGGAATATGATACTTGCCGTCAGTCAGGATAAAGTCTTGCGCTATATCTTTGAACGGCTCGGAATCGACATTATTCGGAATGTACCAATGGCCGAACTTGCGATCGAACCGTGCATCATAATTGAGCAGGAAGTCCTTATTTTCTTAAAGCTGGCTTCCAGATAATCTCGTCCGCGATGTTTGAACTGCACGCCAAACTGATCAAGAACCGCGTGGACTTCCGTCCAGCCCTCGCAGGATTGAAGGACACTACCGAGAGCATCTCAGGGCTTTTCATTATCTGATCAAGGACATTCTCCTTACGCTCGAATGCGCCTAAACGCTATTCCAGATGTTTTTTGGATACAGTGCGATTAAACTGGCTGGCCGATAAGTGCTTGCGCAAGTCCAGACCGTGCCGACCGAAAGCCTCATGAAGTTGCTACCAATCCTGAGCTTGCACGATCTGTTCGAGCAAATCTTGCTTGTTCTTTTGTAAAATCCCGGCAATCGCTTGCGGGGCAACATCGCCTTCAGGAAGAACATATTCGCCCAACCGTGACTTGACCCCCATGCTGATGTCGCGATCGAGACTGCTGGCCTTGGCATGGTGCTGACCATTGCTGATGAGCTAAACTAGGCCATTGTCTCGCGGTTTCAGCTTCAGCTCGTGCTGTCCCATAGCCTGATACACTTCCGGCCAGCTACTAGCCGCCCGAATCGCCTCAATGATTTCCGTCTTGTACGACTGGAAGTAACTGTGGAATGACTGCTCCAGTTGATGCGCTTCCATAGTCGCGCGTCTTGTCCGGTTTTTTTTAATCAAGCATCATTGGCGGGATTATCGCGCCATGCCTGCCACTTGTCATGGCCATGATCGACCGCTAAACCATGTTCAGTCCGATGGCTCGGCATACTCGATCACGCGCATAGTAATCCCAGCGCGGATGATGAATATTCAAGGTCTTGGGATGGATCATGTTGTAGGCCACATGAACATGGAAATTTTCAGTGTTCTTGTGTGCGGCCACGACACGCTGATAATCCTCAAAACCCAAGCATGCCGCAAAACGCTGCTTGATGTCGCGTAAGGCTTCTTCGGGCAAGCTCTCGCCGGATTGGAATCTGATCATCAGGTGGTAAGTCTTCGCGCCTTTTGCACCAATGTTAAGGTTTTGTGTTGCCTCGATTTCCTTGATGGACAGATTGAGATCATTCAGGGTTTCCCCCACATCGCAGTTGACCATCCAGAGGCAATCAAGCTTCTCATCCTGATCCTTTGTGGCGGCAAGATATTCGGCAAGGCAACCAAACCTGTCATCAGATCCCCGCGGGATTTTCTTCGAGATCATCGCGTATCAGGTACCCAGACAGTGAATTTTTTGTTTTAGTAATGCTTGGGTTTCCCGAACTTCGCCCACATATTGCTGGGCATGGCGGGTTTTGATCCGTTGGGCCATGGCGTTGATTGTCGGCTGTCGTAAAATCTTTGCTGAATTGCGGTTAGGCAAACCGCAATCTTATTCACCCAAACAGATTCAGCCCCGGCATTTGCCGACCTTCATTCGTGTGCCGTTCAAAAACAGCGGGCAAGCCAAGGCATTGGGCGCGAAGTGGGATCGGGAGCATAAAAGCTACTACATCCCCCAAAAAAAAGACCCGACATTGTTTGAACAATGGGCAATTAGCTTGCCTAAAGCCCAAAAGACACACTACAGACAGAATCGCGCCAGAGACATGGGTGCGATCAAGGAAGATTCCATCGGGCTGGATGATTTGTAAGTTATTTTTCTTCCTGAAGTGACTATTTATTAAACTGATTATAAATATGTTTCAGGTCTAGGCTAGCCAACAAACTAAGCGGAAGATACGCCAGAAATTGCACCGTCAACTGCACCGAAAACACCACCAGAAATTCAATTTCCTGTTCCAAATAACCATCCTATAAATCAAAATACTACGGCTCCAATAAGTCGAAATGTCATATCACACTCCTTTCAAGATATTAGTCGTCAATCCTTAAATCACTCCTTAATCAAAGTAAGTTGTGAACGATTAAATTATTTAGTCGCAAGTTCATGCTAATATGAAAGATGAAAAAAATAATCACAAGCTATTCTCAAACAGAGGATGAGGGTTAATGCGCGAGATTGAAATGCAACCGTATTTGTCGGTGAGTTGATAGTTCGTCTGATCGAAAGCCCGTTGTTCCATGCGAGTGATCTTGTGATGGAAGATATTGACGATGTTCCAGTGCAAATTGTTGATCTCGCGCTCAAAGCAGGTGTCCTGAAAGACATACACTGATATTGGTGTACATCTCTTCGATAACGCCTTGTAGCATCTCGCTATCAGGCAGCAGTCGGTTTCACCATGCAGCACCATAAAGTTCTATATTCATTATCGCTTGCACAACGGCTGACGGTTTTGAATATCGCCATAATTTTCTTTTGAGCGCATAACAATTTGTATTTAAAAGATTTGGCCTTGTAAGCTTAGCAGGTGACCAACCACAGTTGCCGTTTCAAACCAAAACTGGTAGGACGCTCCTAGCACGCACCAATGTACCAGCAATCTCTTATTATTGTATCTTCTTGTAAGATTCTAGCTTCAGTGTCCCTGAGGTTATTTAAATCTTTGTCAGGCGCTATTCAGATTTTAACCAGATGCATCATCGAGATATTCGTATATATTTTCTCGTGCTTGCCTCTTATCAAATCCAGATAAGTGTAGCCTTGCAGCGTGATCAAACCAGTCAATATGGAGTTCCCGTTGAATGCCAATTGTATTAAAATGACCTGAGATCATTTATATTTTCCCCTTTCAAATTTCACTAATGGCACAATGACCTCCTCAATGGCTACACCGCCATGGCTGACAATAGTGTCTCCGGGACTCACGAAGGCATCACGGCCTCCGGCAACCAATGGAAAATAATTCGCTGGCAACCCGACCTGTTGCCACTCGTGGGCAAATGTCAGTGATGTGGCGACCCGAGATCGGAGTTCTGGTGTGTGATATACACGAACCCGCTCACCGCGAATCTCAGCGATCATACCTTCGGATGGTCGGCCTTTACCATCGCATTCGATATTTCCATGATCAGCCGTCAGCCAGACTTCATATTCATAGTCTAGCAGGCGCCCAACAATCGTGCCAAGGAAGCCGCCCTGACACCATTGTTTGATTTGATTGTGCATACCGGCAGAACCAAGCTGCATACCGTGCATGATTTTGTCAACTTTGTCCACAACCAGTCCCACCACCTTAGTTTTGTCAGGGTGGATTAAAGCATCAAGCACACTGGACGCATCACCATCGCCTAAACCACGCTGGTAGGCAACGTCTAAACGGGACATGCCATACCCTCCCCAAAACTGTTTCCACAGTTTCTCTTCACTATTTGTCGAATTGATGGAGGATGGAAAATAGAATGGGGCCTTGCCAGAAAAGATTGATTGCCTTGATACCGAAGTCAGCGTAGGAATCCAAGCGAAGATCGCGGACTCACGCACAACTAGGTTGCTATCTTGCTTTTGCAGAAGTTGTCGGACTGTTACCCACTGATCCAGAGCAAGGCCGTCCACTACAATCAGGGCTATACGGCTATTGACTGGGTTTTCTGTGTTACGTGCTAGTCGTCGAGGCACATGGTGCAGCATAGCTAGAGTGGTTGGCGGCATGTTGATCAGACCAGCATAGTGTTCACCCAGCCATCCTACAAAGGTTGCGTTCAGAGCATCACCAATTTCATTAAATTGGGTCCGATGCAGAGACTTATTGCTGCAATGAATCAAGGATGAAAGCTCGGCCCATTTAAGTGCAAAAGTGATCCAATCAGAGTATTGGGATTTCGATGTTGGCAGTTCTTCCCTAACAAGATTAAACAGACGGAAGATCCGTAATTCCTCATCATCCGTACTGGCAGTCATGATGCCGCTTGAAATCCAGGACCCAGAATCTACTTCAATGCCAGCGGCTTGGATTGGAGTGAGTTTCCCTTCAAGAAACATGTTGTCGATGTAGACCCTGATGTCTTGGTGATCGAATGAAAGATGGTCTGGGCCGGAATAGTGAAGATCATATTTAGGAGAATCATCACCGTCATGATTTGCTTTGCTAAACCTAGCAAGAAATACTGGCCAGCGCTCCTGGAGAAAATCAAAAAATGCCGCATCATCGGGAACGATCTCATCCAACGGCCATGCTTTGAATTCGCCATGACTTTTAAGCAACTGAATGAGCCGTTCCACCAGCGTAAGCGGGATATATATCTTTCCGTAATGCATGCGGAGCAAAGTCCGCAGAAGTTCTACTTCATTGGTAATCAACTCTGCGGCGATGCTGAACACATGGTGGAGGATAAAATCTTTAGTGGTGTTGTCGCCCATACGATCTGGTGGCGATTTATGTTGCGCTTCATAAAGCGCATCCAGCAGGCTCCGGTCGAGTTTTTCAATGATTGGATAGCTCAGGTTGGGGAAAAGATTACCCAGATTGAATGACAGTCTTCTTCCAGTCTTGAGCAAATCATAAGGTAAAAATTCTAACTCAGCATCCTGTGAACGGAGGATCACGACTAGATCGGTATGTTTATCACTGCCCCAAATTGAACGATATTTCGATTCATAGACATATCTAAACTCTACCGGATCATTGAATTCAATCACGTCAAACCCGCGTCTACGCAGTTTCAACGCCAGCTTTTCTTCCGTCAGCAAGCCATCTGGATCAGCAACTAAGGTCAGTTTGCTGATGTTGAGAACAAAGTTGTCTAGGATGGTGTCTCTCCAGCCATTCATCGAGCACACCCCTTAAATGCGTTCTAGTCTAGCAACCAGATAATATCTGCTCTTCGATAAACTTGTATGGAATTGCTATGAACGGTTGCTGTATTGTCTAATCATCTTTCACTAAAATTATTCAGGAATTGAAAAATCATTATGATGAACAACCGATGCCAACTCTATGGTTCCATCTTTGCATTTCCAGTAATGCAGGTGAAACTCCCGATCTATGTCACGACGCTGATCCTTGTCATGCCCACGTAACCTTTGCCGACTACTTCCTCCTTGGCAGATCCTAAGAGGATGGACATCGGAAAGGTTCTTGCCTATAGCCATTTCAACGATCGACCGAAGTACTTTTTGGGGTAGAGAACTACTCTGACTACAGCAGCATTTTTGGCATGACTCTCGGAATTTCACGCCAATACGAGGGATAGGCGCATTATCCCAGTTTGTCACATTCTCCTGATGAACAGAGTGCTTGAACAGGGCAATTCGAATTGCTAGTTTCACCTCTGAGTCATCGGATGCGCCAACCAATATTGCATCTTCACCAAGACTCTCAATCAGCCCGCTGAGATCGGCGCAGACCAGTACGTCACCTTCAAAAAAATCAGGAGGACAAGGTAGTGTTGGGATGTCATCTCTGGTGTGTTCGAGATCATAAACCAGCGCTCGAACTTGGATGACCTGTCTGGGTGCTTCCCTTAATATCAGTGAATGCCTGCCGAAAAATTGCGAGCAATATTTTCGCAAAATTGCAATGAATATCACACATCGCGCTAAATTGGACCGGAGGCTATCGCAAGTCTCCAGCCGAATAATATCAGGATCTGTTTCAAGGTATTCTGACAAAATATTGCTAACTTTGTAAAAGCTTTCAAACGATGGAGTTGCTGTCAACAATCGGTCGGTGATTTTAACGACTGTATTTACATCGTATGCATCAATCCTATGGGCATCAAAAAGCTTAGCAAGTTGTTCTCTGATAGGAAAAAGTTCATCATCAACAAGTGCTTCAGATGCCCCTTCGCTCATGCATATGGTGACCCATTGCTCATCAAGCTGCTTCTTCCAGTCCAATAAGGTGTCCACGTATTGGCAAGCTTGATCCTTGGTACAGTTAATGCTGGGGACGGCAAGAATACCTGCATCAATCGTTATACTTGGCCGACTATGCATCATTTTTTTTCCGCTTGGCTTTTCGCTTCATAGTCGCAGCGCGTAGGATGTGTTCAGCTTGCTCTTGAGACTGATCAAAGAAACCTTCTGGCCAATTTAGAATGGCACCATACTCGTTAATCACCACCTCACGGAACGACGACTCTTGAGATGGTTTTTCTACGAAGTAAATCTTGGCTTGGCTGTTCAACTCATTCTCAGGTGAAGCCGCAGCAATCCGGAAACGTAGGCAATCAATGAAATATTCACTGTGAGTCTCCACGATACACTGCTTGTTACATAAAGCCATCGAGAGGAAGAAATCTCCAAGCAAAGTCTGAACTTTTGGGTGAAGATGCAGTTCGGGCTGCTCAAACACCAATGTTGAATCGGTGTCCGCTAATAGACACATCACCAGAATAGGAAGAACCTGGCTGACGCCGACACCAACATGTGTAAGATCGTGCGGACTGCTAGGGTTGGACAAAAGACTTACCTTCAGTTCATGACCGAGCTTCCCCCGATCTCTACTTTTTACCGAACTTGCGACGCCTAGATATTGAAGCCAGTCAATTACGGCTGCTTCGAGAGTTCTCGTGACCGTCTTGTGATTGATCGTAGGCGATTTAAAATTTTCAGAGTGGATGTACTTAATCTTTTTGTTTTTGTGCAATTCAAGAATAGATGCCGTGTGCTCTCCTCGCAAGCCAACATCATAAGGGTCGGCTGCTGGCGCAAGAGGATATAGAGGCTTGGGCGCATCTCTCAATGGGCCGAGATATTTCAGGGATGAAGCAAAGAAATTATCCAAATACCGAGTGGCTTCAGCAATCAAGCGCGGTGGAGCAACCTGGACAAACGCACGCATCTCTGACTTCGGGGCTGACGATGCCTTCATAGCCTCGTGAATGCGATCAAAAAGATCCTCGCACTCACGCAGAACCCGCTCGATCTTCAGACGCATATTGCGTGGCAATTCGTAAAGTTTATCATACCAGACTCTAAAGCTGAGAGTCTCGGAGTTAGAGTCGAATAGTGACGCCTGCTGGTGCGGGTCATTGAATGTCTGGTCGAAATCAACAATACCTTCAAGAACTTCACGCAAGACAGCAATGATCTCTTTTGACAGGAAAATCTTTCTCCCCATGATGCGACGTAGACCCATGGCCCGGTGCCTATCACCCTGAAGTACCCGGGTAATGGTGTTCGCATCTTCTTCAATCGTGTCTATCGCATAAATAATTCGTTCAGGAAGAAAATGCCTAAGCATGCATCCGATGGGTTTAGGCGACCGGAAATCCTCTTTTACTTCGACCATCGAACTCTCATCAAGCTCGACATTGTAGGCCATACTAGCGCGTAGTTGATCATCAACCCCTGCAATCTCAGAAATCGCTTTGCTTGAGTGGCGTATCAAAATATTCGTTAATTGATCAATGTTATCCTCGTCCCTGGATGCACAAGATAACTGGGTGGCAAAAAAGCCTCGGTTGAATCTGAAAAAGGTCACGCTCCGAACTCGACGAATCAGCATCAAAAGACATCTCACATGTGATGTGCTGAAGCCGATTTGATCGTGACCTATAGTATACACTACGAGGTGCAGACTGATGCCGCTTTCCAACTGGAATGTCTTGATCCGAAAAAGGTTGGCAAGTGTACTTGATTGTGATTTGTTCCGACGCTCCGTTGTTGGATTTTAGATCGTCAAATTGGCCGAGACTGGTAAGGGAGCCATTCAATACGACAGACCGTGACCCAACTTTATGTGCCAGTGTCTGTGCGACGAGGAGGATCGATTGGATAAAGGTGCTTTTGCCGCTACTATTCGCACCAGCAAAAATCGTGAGAGGGCCGAGTTCCAGTTCGGTCTCTCCGCGAATTGATTTGAAGTTGAAAATTTTCCATCTGGTGATCATTCTCTATCCCTCTCCTTTTCTTGTCACGGCCTGATCATACCACATGAGCAGTTTTGGATCTTCTTCAAGGATAGTGCTTGGAAGCTTTTCAGCTACGGCGATGATGATGTCATAGTCACGATCCCGCCAAGCTCTCTTGAAACCGGTACGAACAGCTTCTAATCGAAAGACCTTGAGCTTTTTTTCGCCTCTCTTATATTCTTCGAACTCTTTGAGTAGCGCCTTTTCACGTAGTTTCTCTAGGTCGTCTGCCTTGTTGGGATCGGGGATATACCAGCGGTCGCACGCCTTGGCCACCAATGACGGAGCATCTTTGGGCAGGTTACGCAGCCCTTTCCAGTTGGTGGAAAGATAGGCGTGGATTTGTTCAGGTACAGGGCTTTTGCCATCGTAACAGAGGAAATTTTGGTTCAACAGTTCACGCAGATCAAGCTGAGCCTCGTTCTTGCTCCAGCCGCTCAGTTGTTGCATGAACTGCGGATTGATATCTGAGAAGGTTTGTGGCCTCTTTTGGATGTGTTGGCGTAGCCATTGGATTACTGATGCCTCGTCGGAAACAAACAGGGAAGGCGGTGTTAGTTCACCTGAAGCCATTTTCTTACGATCGTATTTGACCACTTGATCCGGTAGGAAGAACATGCCATCTCGTTCTACAAACCTCTGCGCCAATCCAATCTGAAAATCTTTGCTGGAAATTCGAAGTACGTAGCCTTTGCGCACATAATAGGCAATTACCTGATCAAACAAGATACGAGGAGTACGCTCGGGAACAAATTGCAGGAGCGTTCCTCGTTGCTTAGTGATCAGCAAATACCCCAAATGTGTGCGAATGAAATCCCAGACACTTTCTTCAGTTTGTGCTTCTTTCAAAAAGCGTTCCTCAAAACCTCCGTTGGGCTTATAGGCGGATATAACAAGGTCTTGTTTGACCGCAGTAGGAGTGGTTACAGCCTTGAAGCTACCTTGTTTCTTATCAAGGGCTGAAACGTTAGATACAATAAATCCCGCTTCATTCAGTGCTGACTGGATGCTGTTCCAAACGGAGGCTTTAGTATTAGAAAACTCAACCGTTATCCACCGACCCGGCTTGAGAACACGATATGCTTCCTTAAAGCAACCTGTCATAAGTTGACGGTATTCTGAAGGCCCTTTCCCTTGTACGCTGTTTTCAATGGCTTCAGGTTTATTATTTGTTCGAACCTTAAGCCATGATTCCCAGATGAAATTCAATTCAGAATAATTCAAATTTGCTCCGAACGGGGGATCAAAAAATAAATAATCGACACTTTCATCAGATAAAGGAGTGTTTTTACAACTTTGAAGTTGAACAATATTATTTTCTTTTGCAATAAACGCCTTGGCAAACACCTTAGACTTTCCTAAAAATACCTTAGTTATTTCAGATTCCGCATTAAGTGAAGATATGTAAAGGGTTCCATTAAGAGGACCATTTCCACGTTTCCCCAAATTATATCTGACTAGCCGAGAACATAGAGTTGCAGTAATTGACTGAAAAATAATTTTATGTTGCAGGCTACACCTTTTTAAAGTTTTAGCGAGAACCCATAAATTTCTCTTCGTATAAAATTGGTGCACGTGTGTAATACCACTTGAGTCATTGCGGCGAGCCTCCTTCCCTTCCATCATTCGATTTGTAGGAAACCAGTATGGCATCCGGCTATTATCAATTTTATCAATTAGAGCAATGTCAAAATCATCTGGCGTTTTTTCGCATCTATCTTTACTGCCAAGCACAGTGTAATTAATCATAACAGGTATCTGCTTGGTTTGTTTAACAGACTGATTTAGTGCAGAATCGTATCTAGTTGTCCAAGCTCTTTCCATTGAGCGTTTTGATAAATTGGCACGACACTTGGGGCATGGAAAATTATCTCTGACTTTGCCATTTTCTTGGTCAACTGCCTCATCCCAAAAAACTACCTCGTTTGTACACTCTGGGCAAACAAACACATCTGACCAAACGGTATAATTGATCTTGCCTACACGACCATCCGAATGTTTGGTTTCATACATCCAGCCGCATTCATCTTCGACTTCCTTGAGAATGCGTTGGGATTCTCTTTCAAAAGCCGCTACATCTATTGATGTGTTGTAATTGTAGGCTATGAAAGTTGCTGCTGGTGAAAGATCATTTAACACGGCTCGACGAACACCTAGTTTTGAGAACGATTGCCATATTTTCTTTCCATTGGTATCCGTTCCTTCTTGCAAAATGGTGCCGTCTGATTCTACTTGATAGCCGAGGGACATGATTGCTTTACGATTCCCGCATGTTTGTGCTGCCACCCCTGTCATACCAGTTCCACAGAAACCATCAAAAACGATGTCCCCCGGTTCTGTATAGTGAAGGATATAGCGCATGATGGCCTTGTACGGCACTTTAGTGTGGTAGGAATGCGCGTTATATATCGGGTCGTTCTTGCCTTCACTAACATTGGCCGCAAAAGGTTCACGGTGATAGTAATAAGCTTCAGGCTGCTCTGGTTTTTGTGCTTCCCATTCAGAGATAAAATCGTTGATCCACGGATTAGGGCAGGCGGTATAATATGGCGGATCACTTAGATTCAGTATATCTTCATCGCTGCCAATAGGAAAACCTTCGATCTTACGAAAATCCGCATCCTGAAGTTTTTTGTGTAGCTCTTCGGCAAAATGGACACGGCGAGCTTTGTCGTTCTCAAAGGTTATGCCGAGGCATGTGACGGGTGCATTCGATCTTCCCCCGATCGAGTCATCAAATAGATCCGTTTTTTCTTCACACGGATTATGAGAACCAGCACTATTTTTTTTGCTCATTCGTCAACATCTCTATTCGATAACGATCCGAACCTTAGCCGGATCATCACCTTTGGTGAGTTGATCAACATATTCCCCAAAGCGTTTTTTTATCCCCTCCGGGGTTGCTGGACTATCGGTAACCTGTAGAGCGTTTTGCAAATCCTCGACCGTGATGGCAACCTTAACTAGGCCAGAGAGTACCTCCTTCAGAGCGTGTATAAAATTGTTATCAAGCTGTACTGGCAACTCCCGTGATTTAATGAAGGCTGCCAGTAATTTATGATCGTCAGTCTTCAGCAAATTCATGTTAACCACGGTGATCGGATCCTCCAAGTTGCTAAGGATGGTCAAAGTCCAAGCAGCAATCATATTATCGAGTTGAGTGTCCATCTGGTCAATCATATACGAACCTGTAGCCACACCAGTTTCAGCGGATGGCCGAAAATCACAATGTGGACAGATCGGCTTCGCATCAAGGTCTTTCTCGGTCAGGGCAGAGCAATTCTTTATATCCGCCAAGCATTTCTGGTAATCAGTGAGTTGCTGCCGAGGCATAAGGTCGATACATGCCAGCTTGTTAAGGATTTGCATACGCTGGTCGTTGAGCAAATCTGTTCTACGCTTGTGATCGTTCGCACCTAATCGCGCTTTGGTGTGCAGATCAAAATAGGCGATCGTGTAATCCTTTTTGAGCTTCTGCAACTTAGCTCCGATGCTCCGAGATTCAGTTGCTAGTTCGATCATATCCGCCTGTCTGAGTGTATCCAGAGTGTCCTTCCGAGTAGTATTCACGCGATCAACCCAATCGTGCCCGACGGACAGCATTGATTCAGCAGTGGTGAGCCAAGATGCCGTTGAGCTATGATCCATGATGAACTTTTTCAGGGCGTCTAATTCGTCCAGAACCTTCTCAGACCCTTGATGAGCCAAGATCTCAGGAGTACTATAGCGGAAGTTCTTCAACTTACCCGGCGATGAGTACGCCTGAAGCGATTCAAAAAATGTCTTGGATTCAGCCAGTTCACTGATCTGTCTGGAGAGATTGGTATTCGAAAGCATATCCAGCCCCCAGAAGGAAAGTCCATCTTGCATGATGGGTTGGATCATAACAATACGATTGATGATCTTATGCACCGCCTGCTGCAGATCCTGAATCGGCTCATCCTTGCCCTGGGTTATCAGTTGAGCCTCGCCTGGCGTCATGCTGAGCAGTTCAAACAGTGCCTTGAGTGCCGGCAGGTTCCATTCCTTCGGCTGTTCAAGATGTTTGAATCGGATTAGTTCGTCCATGCTTGTTACCGCAAGCTCTTGCAGTCCACTGGCGTCGAATTTATTGCCCGGAATGCAAAGTATTATATCGCCTGAGTAGATCAGTGCCGCTATAATCACGATCAGCCATTCTGGCTCTAGTCGGGAACCGTTCGGGCTCATGTATTCCAACCCATGATCGTCTTGGATGATCTCACTACGATTTACCACCTGACCGTGATCTTTGATCTTAATGGTATCAAGAATGGACCTGCTGTATCTCGATTTGTGGGGGTCTATCTTCTCGGCATCCAGCAGTTCCAACGCATCCAGCACAGCCGTAGCTTGCTTGGTGCGTCTCTGTCCGGCAATAGCTCGAAGGGCATCCTGAGCTGCCTGCGTACGGTTAACGTTGGTGATTAGCACAGAAAAGAACGGATAGTCTGGAGCCTGATTCTCAAAATTCGGAGTTAGGCAAATTCCAGCAACAACATTGATCAGGTCGCGAAAGTTGATAGTTTCATTGGGTGCAATGCCAGAGTTATTGCGAATGGATTTGCCCTTGCACCATGCGGTCATGGATTTGGAACGACCTTGATAGGTAACCTCGAAGGCGTTGATCATATGTTTCTGCAGCCATCGAACCAACTTTCCTAGGAAGTCGTTGGCTTTTGATTCGTAGATTCTCTTCGAGTGACCCGAAGAGGTGGCAGCAAGATCCAAGGCTGCAGCATAGTTTCTTAATGCCGTCTGGAACTCCTCGTCAGCACTTTTGAAACGAAAGAAAACCTCGTCATTGAGTTTGTCGTTCTTGAAGCGAGGTGGGGCGTTCGGTTGGATAAAATAGATGTAAAAATTTCTTTGTGGGACAGCAGTTGAACGCTCGTTGGGAACTCCAAAAAAGAGGTAGCCTGTGCGACTGACCTTGTGCTCTTGCCAAATTAGTTCGTGCTGCCAGATTTTGTGGCCTGTTACATAGGTAGCGTCTTCACACTCCATGACCCGCTTTAGTGCCTCGTAATAGAAACGGTCAAGCTGATCCTGCCCTAGGCTTTCGGTTCGCTTGTTGATTATGGCGTCGAAATCATCCGTCTTTTTCAAGTCGATATAGTATTGCCGATTATCCGTGTTGAGAGAGATAAATTGGCCACTAACCGTGCTGTGGATCTCACGCAGTACAGTTTCTATATGCGTCTGCAAATCTTTATCAGGCTCATCGCCCCCCATCTCGACGATCAATGGATCAAAAAGACAGAGGCGGTCACGCAATTCCTCAGCGGATGCCCCCATGGGGGCATAGATGTCGCCCGTGGTGAGGCGGTGGAGGGACAACGCATGGATCAAGCGTAGTGCCATAGGCTTATATTGTTTGCGTGAAATAGCGTTCCTAATCCGGGATTCTAGCACTTCACTACAATTGATAACCTCACGGATTTCGGGAATAGTTCGAAAAGATGCGTTTTGCTTGAGAGTGTTCCAGTAGCTGTCGAAAGCGATTAAGCCAGGCTCATCCGACGATACATTTTTGCCCAGAATACTTTCCATACTTCTAGACAGAGTTTTGAGAATCTCACGCTTTTCTACCACGGTAACCCGCTCAAAAGTACTGATGTAATCGGGATGCACCGGGAAGAGTCGGACAAACTCGTCCATCCGCTCGTTGAAATTGTCATAGTATTTTGCAAAGGGCATTAGGTGGTTACGAATTTCTGCTTGCTGGCGTGCTGTCTTTTTGAGTAGGCGCTCGGCTACCACAAATGCGACATCATTACGGGCAATGAGAATCTGCTCGAAGCGATCCTTTACACGGCGAATGCTATCAGCTGCAAAAGCGAAGCGTGGGCTATCAAAAATAGCCTCCTGTACACCTGCCATAAAACGGAAACGTATGTCCTTGCAAACCTCGCCAATCTCGCGGAGAAAGTTGAGATCAAGGATCAGTTCTTGATCTTTGCGAGTACGCAGATAATCAAGCAGTTCATCGACCACCAGCAATAGGCCTTGTTCAGGGAAAGCCTCGCCAAACCTAGTCATCATGTCCTCAAAGGCTGACTTGTGATTTGCAATGGCCCCTACTTCAGGGAACACGTAGTCTACACCAATTTTTTCGAGCTTCTCCTCTAATTCAGCTACCAAGATGTCACGCAGTGCCATGGTGGTAGCTCCAATTTCAGTGCGAATGACTTTGAAACGTCCCGCGATCTGAACAGCCGCATCACGGACGCAGGAGCGGTTCACCCCATCCAACAGGGAGGCATCTGCAGCGAGACTGGAAAGTACTGACATCAGGTGCGATTTACCAGTGCCGTAGTTTCCAACGACGAGCAAACCCTTGTTGTCGACTGGGTAGTCAAATTGCATCTGAGGAATGACAAACTCCGTGAGACGTTCTGACATTTCGTCAGAAATGACGTATGTGTTCACTAAGTTTAGAGCAGAACTTGTTTCATCCGCGTCACGTAATTGAACAACCGACTCAATCGGGTCGAATTGAATGAGGTCTCCGTATTTCATACCCGTCCCACTTCTTTAATATCCTTCCCCGAATCAAGCGTTTTAGTTCCACCTATATCCACAATCATTAGGTTACCCACATTATAGCTGCGGTATTCAGGGTGATCTATTTCGGCGTATAAAAGCTTTTCTTCAGAAGATATGCCATTCCATGAAGCTATGACAGTACGGTTTCTTGAAATATCCTGCAAGAGGCGTAATGGGTCTTGTTTCAGAACTTTATCGAACAAAATCTCAAGACTGTCTAACACTACTGGAGATTGGGCTTTATCTGCTATTTGATCAAGGATTTCAGGTAGTCTCAATTGTCGCTGCTTGGTTGACAACTCAAGCAATTCACTAGAAAGTGCTAGATTAATGTTGATGACGGAAGTGCCAAAATCATTTGCAACATCTTGAAGAATCTCAGTTTTTCCAGAACCCATTTTGCCGACAAGCAACACTAGGCGATGGTATAAGTATTCTGTTGTCTGCAAATATCGTTTTATTTTATCGCTAACTAATTCAGCCATTATGCCTTCTTGTTGCACAGTGTTGGATTCTACAGTGACCTGCCCCTATAATGAGTACCATTGATAAGTAGATTCTGTTCCTTTGCTGTTTACTATTATTCTGCGGTTTGAGCAATGGGCGGCGGCGGTTCCCACAGTGCAGGCGTTGCTGCCCATTGCGTTTTATGGAAGGTCCTTGATGTGGCAAACTCTTCCGTCGAGAACCCGACCTCGCAGTTCGGGGCCGTTATCGACGGTCAGCACATCAGGGGCTCACGGGCTAGACACTCCAACATCTCCACGACACGTGAACCCGGCAGTGACAGGGCCACATCAATTGCCGGACATTCGCGTGTGCAATCATCTTTCAGGTTGGGCTGTGCGGACCACCCGTTGGCAAGGGGGTGAAGTCCAGTGACCAACGCTGATTGGCAGCCACAGGACACCAGGCTCCTTCACGCACTCCTTTGGGGATTTTCTTGCGTTTAACAGCGACGCAGTGCCAGTCGTTCTTCATTTATAGAACCGTTTCTACCACTTTGACATGTACATCAAACGCCTCTTGGCGGAGCTTGGCACCATAGCCGCCCGATACGCAAGCAGCCGCTCACGCCAACCGGGAAGGCCTATCAGGCCTTCCTTTATAACCATTGCTTGATCTGGATATTCCAATGAGCCCACAACCACACCGCTCAGAAAACTGATCATCACGGCGCAACACCATGACAGCTTCCCGGCGGCTTGCGGGCGTGAGAAGTTTTTTGCCAGAAGACCCTTAGGACCCGCATTATCCCGCCAGAAGCTTCTTCAGCTTGCCGTTTTCATCCTCAAGCTCCTTTCGTGACCGTTTGACCTCAGAAACCTGCATGTCGCCATACTTCGCCTTCCACTTATGGAAAGTGGCATCGGACAGACCATGGCGACGGCACGATTCCGGAACCTTCGCTCCTGCCGCATATTCCTGAATAATCCCGACAATCTGATCTTCTGTGAAACGCAATTTACGCGTTGTCTGTTCTCCTTGTTGCTTTGAACATGAATAGAACAGAAACTCCTTCAAAGGGACCGATTTTCGGGGGGCAGGTCGCGATGAACACCTACCAATTCGGCTGCTGTTCTCGCTGCCGAACCCGCAATAAAGTATTTCATGAATTCCAGTTGATTATTTCTTGGTAATTTACAATGCTTCACATAACTATAGACAACGCCTAACTTATTTTAAGTCAGGTGCCAGCCCCAAATTACTTTTTTAACAGTACCAAAATCTTCTTGTCTCGCATACTCTTCGGCGACATACTCAGGATGGGGAATATCCCAAAAACTTAGGGATACTGTGATGAACCTTCGAGTCTACAAGACAAACAACGGTCATGCCATTGCCGAGGCTGCTCTACATCGCGATGGCATCTACGGCAAGGTCGGCTTGGTGCTGAACGCCAATGATGCCCTCGCGATTGGCTGCACCTTCGGCACAATGCTGAAGACCAAAGATCAATGCCTTGTCATTGTCGGGCAGGACAATCGCACGACCTCTGAAATACTCGAAACCGAAATGTGCCGCGGCCTAGCAGCATCTGGATGTTACGTGATGCGCGCCGGGGTCTCGCCGAATCCCGCCGTACAATTTAGTGCCTACTGCCTTGGTGCCGCCAGCGTCATGATCACTGGTAGCGGCGACCACTACGATGTCAACGGCTTTCGGCTCTGCGTCGACCAAGTACCCATTCATGACACAAGACTGCGACGGCTAGCTGCACTCTCTGCCAATGGCAATTGGCGCAAGGATCGCGGCGGCGCCCTTGAAGGCAATATCCTTGAGGTCTACATCAAAAAGCTCAAACAACTCATCAACTCCAAGCGCCATTTCAAAATCGCTTGGGATCTGTGCGGCGGCACTGCTTGTACGGTGCTGCCCGAGATATCCAACAAGATACTCGGCGAACATTTGATGATGAACGATACCCTTGATGGGCAATTTGGCGACTCTCCACCAAACAGCTTTGATCCGACGCGGATCGCAAACCTCACTGAGGTTGTGATCGAAGAAAAGTGCGACTTCGGCTGTATTCTGAATGCTGACAGTACGCAAATCGCCGTGGTCGACGACCAAGGACAACTCTGGAGTTCCCCGCGCCTATTCGCTTTATTGAGCGAGAATCTCATGAAGCGTGCGCCTAAAACTCCGATTGTGGTTGGGATGAATTGTCCGCTCACGATCAGGCACACTGTTGAGAAACACGACGGCAAGCTACATTATGCCACTATCGGTTTGGGCGGTATGCTCGAGCAAATGGTCAGTATTGATTCAGGCCTAGGATATGACGATCACGGACGTTATGCCTACGGAAAGATATACAATTATGCGCCGTTCGACGATGGACTGTTTACCGCAATCACCTTGCTCAACCTGTTGAGCGACACCACAGAATCTCTTTCGAGTGCTTACCACCGTTTCATCGACGATCATCGCTATCCGACGCGGCATTTTCGTCATCAAAAGCCCGAAAAGGTGATTCAAGCGGTACGCAAACGACTTTTGATCAATAATGTTCTCTTGAACGATCTTGACGGTGTGCGCTGTGACCGTGATCAGGGTTGGTGGTGGATGCATCTACACAAAGAAGAGTCAACCTGCCTGTTGGCCCTTGATGTCGCAGCATCTAGCGAGGGTACGTTGAACGAGATGGTCAAAGAGGCTGAGCAGTACATCGCCCTAGTTGCCAGAGAGTTAGCACCACCTGAGGAGGTAAAAACAGATATCTCGGTACCAACAGCCGATATTGATGTGCCTAAATCGGTGAAGGAAGGGGCCTTGAAAGATATCTCGGAAACGGATCGCGAAGTGATCGACTTTGCCTCGCGCCACTGGTGTAGCATTCGCAAAACCAAGACCACGCCCAGCAGCGCTGAAGACACCCCTAAGCCCAAGTAACCATGGGGTAAGAAATGACTCGGCAAGCGATACAGCTTAGCCTTGGCGGGCTTTCATGCGCGGATTAGTTTTGTTGATCACGTAAACCCGACCTTTGCGACGAATTAAACGGCAATCTTTGTGGCGTTTCTTCAGTGTTTTCAAAGAGTTGACAACACGCATGGGAATTCTCTTTATTCTCTAGGCCTAAAAGTACACAAATCAGCGAGGTGTACCATCATACTCTGCCACGTGTACCTAAACGACTAGCCGCGAACTGTCAAGCCAGCCAACTATGGAAATCGTTCGATGACTAGGGAAGACTTTACATAATTTTTGGGGCTGGCACCTGACTTAAAATAAGTTAAATGTTATCTATGTATGTAAAGCATTGTCAATTATCAAGAAATAAGCAACTGGAATTCATGAAATACTTTGTTGCGGGTTCGACAGCGGGAACAGAAGCCGAACTGGCAGGTGTTCATCGCAATGCGGCTGTTCGTTTTTTTTCACAAGCTACGCACCGTCATTGCCGAGAAACAACAGGAAAGAGCCGCACAGTTTGCTGGAGAGATAGAATTAGACGAAAGTTACTCTGGTGGTATTCGAAAATGCACGGCATTGGTCATCAAGCGCGATAGTCGCGGTTTTGAGCAGTCGATGATTATCGACATTGCCCTCAAGCCCTATGGCGATGTGCTGAAATACTATCAGTCGGAAACACAATCCATCAGGCAACTGGAACAACCCCGGCAATAAGGGGGGGGCAGCATGGCGCAAGCATATTTGACAAACAAAATCGAATAGATTGAGCAGAATGCAAGATAAAGAACATGAATTTCTTTGCTCCAACACTCACTGCTTCTATCCGGGAAAAGTAAAAACACTTTCGAGTACATTTAGAAAAGATTTAGGGGCTGACACCTAAGATTGAGATTTGAGAGTAGACTTGAGGACTTTAAGCAGTTTTTTTGGTGAACCAGTATTAAATCGCCATTCGCACTCTTTCAAGAATATGCTGAAGTGTTTTTTCGGAATACCATTGAATTTTTGCATATGCCGTTTTGCCTGGTTCCAAAAGTTTTCAATGCCATTGATATGATGACGTCCATGAGCAAAAAGTGTTGAATGATTGATCCTGTAGCGCTTGAGTAA
>JABSOH010000178.1 GCA_013216065.1 Alphaproteobacteria bacterium | reverse complement strand
ATAAAATGTTGCACTTATAGCCAAACGCTATAATTTTGATTATATATTTGTTATGATCTATTCCTTGGATTTTCAGACAAAAAATGTTGTCGGTTCAACAAGTTGGACACCCTCGAAAACCTCGTTCAAGTCGCGTTTTTCTGATTTAATAGCACGTATTGAATTTCAGGGGGCTTTATGGAGGATACTGTTCTTATAGCCTTCACCGTGCAGGTATTGGCGGCTAGCCATGCTTGGATAGATCTTTGTCAGCGCTGCCGTTTTGTGGCACAGCCATCGTAGCAAAACGCGCAGAAAATCCTTGTAAAAGACTGTTGCGGAATCTTTATTGACAACAGAAAGACCTTGCAACAGTCTTATGTATCCGCTTCTTGAAAAGAACCTTCAATAGTCTCGATAACTTATCTATGGCTTTGCGCCGCGAACGTGGTGAGGTGATAGCACAGGCAGGTTTAACAAGTATGACGCAAGATCAATATCTTACCTGCCAATATATTTTTCTGCTGCAAAGGCAAGTTTTTTCCTTAGTCGCGGTAATTGGAAATTCCCGAACCTCAATCAGCCACCTCACGGGATCAATTTTTCGGCCATCAAGGTTGGATAGCGCAAGAGAACTTATGGTGCAACTTGCATACCTGAAAATCGACTGTGTGCGTGGTTTGGTTAGCAAATCTCAAGATGATTTTGATCACCATGCCGGGAGTCAGTTTTTGATTGAGTTCCATCAGCATCAAATGGGTTGATTTGGGTTGCAATATTTGGGTTTCCCCAGCCGGTATGAGTAGACCCTCTTCGAGCAGTTGCATGCGAAATACGCCCGAGTCTTCTACCGTTTGGTGTAGGTCGACTTTGCCAATTAAGGCGTGTGGAGCAACAATTTCAGCCCCAATCAGACGGTGATCGATACTATCCATGTTTGTGATGTGCATATAGCCTGCTGTGTGCATCATGTTGCCGATGCTGGCGCGAACCCAAGCATCATCAATGATGATGCTTGAAGCGGTACTCGCAGTTGTTGAGAAAGGGAGCAGGTTGAAAAGTAAAAGGACAAATAGACGTTTCATGCTGTACCTCAAGGTTGAACGATTGTCGTGAGACTCCGGGTTAGAGCCTCAGTAGTGATCTGACTGCTAAAGAGATGGCTAAACTGCCCGTCGGGTTTGATGAGGTAAAAAAATGATGAATGATCAATCAGATAAGTTAAATTCTTGATGTCTTCTTCTGCCCCGGTTTTACGAGCAAAAACTTTGTAGTTCTGCATCATCGCTTGAATTTGTTCTACCGATCCACCAAGACCAACCATCCGAGGATCGAAATCTGCGACATAGGCTGCAATCTCGGTGGGGGTATCGCGCACGGGATCGACGGTCACGAATACTGGCGTAATCGCTTGCTGCTGCTTCTCTGGTAGCTGGTGTACAGCGCGCACCATCTGAATCAAGCTGGTTGGGCAAATATCTGGGCAATAGCTATAGCCAAAATACATCAAGAGATACTGTCCGTGAAAATCCGAAGCTTGTACTTCTACGCCGTCATGACGGATCAGGTGAAAGTCACCGCCCAATTTTCCCTGTACTTGCACGACACTGGACAGAGCATTATCCGCACCATCCAATGTGGGATTTTGCAGTTGGTAAGCCAAGAATCCACCCGTGAAGGCAACGATGAACGCGATCAATAATGCTGGCCAATGTTCACGCACAAGGGGGATCTTCTTGAGCCGAAACTATTCATCTAGGGTGCTGAGGAACCGCTCTGCATCCAGTGCTGCCATGCAGCCTTGTCCGGCTGCAGTGACGGCTTGACGATAGACGTGGTCCGTAACATCACCCGCAGCGAATATGCCGGGAATGTTGGTGGTAGTGGTGCCAGATTCCGTCAGGATATAGCCACTATCGTCCATGGCGACTTTGCCTCTAAAAACCTTTGTCGCAGGGTCGTGGCCAATGGCGATGAATACCCCATCCACTGCGAGTTCCTGCGTGTCTCCAGTATGCACATTAGCAAGGCGCATTCCGTTGACTCCTTTGGGGTTACCTGCGCCAAGCACTTCGTCTAGTGTTCTATCCCATAATACGCGGATTTTCGAATTGTTCGCCACACGTTCCTGTAAGATTTTTTCACCACGAAACGCGTCACGTCGGTGTACCAGAAGCACTTCGCTGGCGTGGTGGGTTAGGTACAATGCCTCTTCCATCGCGGTGTTGCCGCCACCAATGACCGCAACGGTTTTATTACGATAAAACATGCCATCACAGGTCGCACAGGATGAAACTCCAAAGCCTTGATAAAACTGCTCAGATTCCAGACCCAGCCAACGCGCCTGTGCGCCCGTAGCAATCACCACTGTCTTGGCCTTAAGGATTTTGCCGTCGTCATTGGTGAGGCTAAAAGGTCGTTGGATAAAATCGGCATCTGTGATGGTTATTTGCGCAATACGTGTGCCCATGGCAAGAGCCTGATCACGCATTTGCTCCATCAACCATGGACCTTGGATCACTTCGGCAAAACCAGGGTAGTTCTCAACGTCTGTGGTGATGGTCAACTGGCCGCCGGGCTGTATACCCGTAACCAGCAACGGCTTTATTGCGGCACGTGCAGCGTAAATCGCCGCCGCATAGCCTGCTGGACCCGCGCCGATGATGATCATGTTTTCAGCGCCGGGAGCGTGCGTGCCTGCAGTATTCATTTTCTGATCCACTGTTCGATACGATAGCTGCTAGTTTCGCTATTGGCTTCCTGTTGGGCAAGAACCTGAGCGCAATACCATTGTTTGGGGTCAAAATCATGAAAAAACACATCGGCTTTGGGCTTGAGGGCAACTAAAGTCCGATAAAATAGCGTGGCGTGCGGCATGGCAAGGCGAAAAATTTCTGCTCCCCCGATGACCATGGCGATGCGTTGTGATTCTAGCTGTGCCTGATCCCAAATCTTGGCAGTGGTGAGGGCTGATTCAAGAGTAGAGCAGACGATCGCACCGTCAATCTCTTGTACAGTACGGCTGATGACGATGTTCTGTCGCCCCGGCAGAGGGCGGCGCATCGGGAGCGAATCGTAGGTTTTTCGGCCCATGATCAC
>JABSOH010000177.1 GCA_013216065.1 Alphaproteobacteria bacterium | reverse complement strand
TTAGCGTCCAGGATGGTTTGTGTGTAAACATTTCCACCGCGCTTCAAAATACCAGACACTGCCACTTTGCCAGCAGTCCCTCTACCTTGTTTCCCTTTTCGAATACCACCAGAGTAGCTTTCGTCTAATTCTCTCTCTCCAGCAAACTGTGCGGCTCTTTCCTGTTGTTTCTCGGCAATGGCGGTGCGTAGCTTGTGAAAAAAACGTATTGCGATAAACACCTACCAATTCGGCAGCAGTTCTCGCTGTCGAACCTGCAACAAAGTATTTCATCAATTCCAGTTTCTTATTTCTTGGTAATTTACAATGCTTTACATACATAGATAACACCTAACTTATTTCTTACTCGCAAAACTACACACAAAAAATCAGTTCTCAGAGGTGTCCAGATTTTTAATTTCAGAGCCTTAAAAAACCCAGACCATGTGCGGGTTACGTTAGGATTTCCGCGGGGTTAGCGATCGTTGAAAAAGTGTAGGGTGGTACCCGCTGCCGGACTCGAACCGGCACGCCCATACAGGCAACAGATTTTAAGTCTGGTGTGTCTACCAAATTTCACCAAGCGGGTATGATACCGTGTCAGGATGTTGCAGAATATACTGAAAGAGTTGCAGGTTGTCACCCGCCAACACCGGGGAGAATAAAAATTCGTTACGGTATCCGACTATGGCTTAGAGGAATTCTCGGCGGCAAGCAGAGCTTGTTTGATGTCCAGTCCCCAGCGATAACCGTGTAGACCACCGTCTTTGGCCACGATACGGTGACAAGGCACCAACCACGAGATTGGGTTACGCCCGGTGGCCGTGCCGACGGCACGGTAGTATTTGGCAGATTTCCCCAAGCCGTGCGTGAAAGCACTGTACGAGGAACGCTGATCCATCGCGACCTGCATCAAACCTGTCCAGACTTCGTGTTGAAAGGGTGTGCCAACCAACAAGATCGGCAAGGCTTGGATCTCCGTGGCAGACATTTCAAGATACGGTTGCTGCCAAGACTCTGCCCACGCAGCGTCGTATTGCCAATGGCGTTTGGGAAACTGCCCACGAAGATTTGCGACACAGGCTTTGGCGGTTTTTGATCGTGCTAAACCCAAGGCACAAAGTCCTTCTGCCACCCCGGCAACGACGGCGTGGACATCCGGCGCGATCTCAGTTGCAAACATGCCATAGAGCATGGGTTGGGTTAACGGGTGTTTTTGGTGAAATTCAACTTGGGACAGTGTCTGCATCGGGTTCTCTTTGCTGTTGGGTTTGTTGTTATTCAAGCATTGCACGAGGCAGCCAAACACTTTATAGACACACCTGCACGAGAAGACCGCTATACAATGAGTGTACATGCGGGTGTGGCGAAATTGGTAGACGCGCTAGATTTAGGTTCTAGTGGGGAAACTCGTGGGGGTTCGAGTCCCTCCATCCGCACCATAACACCGTAGAGCCAATCAGCATAAGCAAGAAGGGGCGCGCACTGCAAGAAATGTGATGAAGATTGAGATTACCCGTGAAGACGCGCTACACCGCGATTTTATTGTCGAGTTGTCGGATAAAGACTTCAACGCCAAAGTAGACGCTCGCCTAAGCAAGTTGGTGCTGCAAGTGAAAGTGCCCGGGTTTCGTCCTGGGAAGGTGCCTTTGAGCATTATGCGCCAGCGCTTTAGCGAGCGTATTCATGGCGAAGTAGTCGAGAAGTTGATCGATGAGACAACACGGAACTTGATTGGCGAATACAAGTTGACTCCGGCAATGCAGCCTAAGCTTGAGATCACAGAATTTGACCCTAACAAAGGATTGACCTATACAGCAGCATTTGTGCTTTCGGGCGATATTACCTTGGTGGATTTGAAAAAGGTCTCGCCGACCAAGCACCTGATCGTGCCTGAGGATATCGAGCTTCAGGATGCTTTGGAGGGCATTCAAAAGGACATGCGCACAAGCGTACCGATCAAGCGTAAGCGCAAGTCCAAGATGGGTGATTTGGTGGTGATCGATTTTGTGGGCAGTATCGACGGTGAGGAATTCGATGGTGGCACGGCCAAGGATTATAAGCTGGAACTTGGCTCAGAGCAGTTCATCCCGGGTTTCGAGAATCAAGTGGTCGGGATGAGCAAGGGTGATCAGAGCGATGTCACCGTGACCCTCCCCAAAGACTACGGCCAAGCGCATCTGGCAGACAAGGATGCTGTGTTCGCCGTGACGTTGAAGGACATTCACGACTTTGAACTGCCTGAGTTCAACGACGAGATGGCCAAGCAGTTAGGTCTTGACGACCTTGAAGCATTGAAAACTTCGGTGCGCGAGCGTATCAGGCAAGAATACGTGCGCTTGAGCGACGAGCAATTGCGACGCGAACTGTTCGACATTCTGGATGCCAAGCATGAAATTGCGCTGGCGGATGAGATGATTGATGCCGAATATTCGCAACTTGAGACCCAGTATAAACAGGAGCGCAAAAACGTCTCGTTGTCGCCGGAAGAAATGGAGCAGCCTGAGGAAAGGGGTCTTGCCAATCTGCGCGAAATTGCCGTGCGTCGAGTACGTTTGGCACTGATTTTAGCGGAATTTGGCAAGAAGTTCTCGATCGAGGTTGACAAGGACGATCTGCACCGGCAGTTGATGGAAGAAGCGCGCAATTATCCGGGGCAAGAGCAGCAATTTGTGCAATCCATCCAGCAAAACCAACAAGCGATGCAACAATTGCGCGCGCGCACACACGAAAGTGCTGTTGTGCGGGTGTTGCTGGAAATGATCAAGCCTGTCGAGCAGGAGGTCACTCTGAAAGCCTTCCACGAAATACAGGAAGCTCAGGACAAAGCCGAGTCCACTTCTAAGAAAGCTCCGGCGAAAAAGTCCGCTAAGTCGACTGCTGAATAATCTGCCCTATCCGTCGAAAAGGACGAATCAATGCTTGATGATGATATTTTGCCGACCCAGCAGTCTCTGGTGCCGATCGTCGTGGAACAGTCTGCCCGGGGCGAGCGTTCATTCGACATCTATTCACGCCTGCTACGCGAGCGGATCATCTTTGTCACTGGCGCAGTGCATGACGACATGGCGAGCTTGATCTGCGCGCAATTGATTTTTC